>JBDUEH010000254.1:0-4337 GCA_040002555.1 Gemmatimonadales bacterium
ACTCTGCCGATCGATGCGCGCTCGTTCATCTGTCCTTCGCGCCCGATTGTCGTGCTGACTCGGACGGCCTCTGCCGTCAGTCGCTCGTTGCGCTCGGCGATGACGTTGAACGTCGCGGCGATCTCGTCGAGCATCTTGTCGTCGGAGCTTGGAAGACGAACGGTGAAGTCGCCGTCACGGAGGTCTCGAAGTGCCGCGAGAACATCAGCCAGGTGGCCGCCCCCCGACCCCCCGCCATTTCCGTTGCCATTGCCTCGCGATCGGGTGCCGGCGTTTCGGCGGCGCGTTCCCGTAGACGCGGTGGTAACAGCGTCAACGTGGTTGGATCGCGCATCCTTGCGACCACGCTTACGAGGCAAGTCAGGCTCGTTCTGAGTTTCGATTGTGTCGCCGATTTCCACGGCCGTCTCCTGAACAAAAGGATAGAGGCAACTCACCCGCGGTCTCGCTCGAGACCGGCTGGTCGCCTGATTCTGGAGGATTTCTATTCAAAAGTGGGACCGCTTTCTTTGAGGCGGGCAGTGCAGCTACCGGTAAGGCCGGGCAATGCAGGTCGAGGCGAGTACAGCAGCGGCACAGCGGGACTGGTCTGCCACTGTTCTACCCGCCCTTACCGGTAGCTGCTGTGCCCGCCTAAAAATGC
Organism: Gemmatimonadales bacterium; assembly: GCA_040002555.1. Classification (GTDB taxonomy): domain Bacteria; phylum Gemmatimonadota; class Gemmatimonadetes; order Gemmatimonadales; family Gemmatimonadaceae; genus UBA4720. Next base: position 644 of record JBDUEH010000254.1, read on the forward strand.
TGTCGCTGTAAAGGCCCATCACTGTCACCATCGCGTCGGCAACTTGCAATTTTGGAACGCCACCCAGCGAGGTGTTGATTGAGAAGACTGTGCCTTCAGTCATCCGGCTTCTCCGGTCACCAAATGAACAGGTATACCTCCATTGCTCGTTCGAAAAACTTCTCGAAGCGACATTCTCATCTGATCCTCGAGTTCCGAATCGGCCGAAAGAAGCGCAACGCGGTTGCCCCCTCTCACACGCACGATTTTCCCGAGCTGTGCGTAAAGATCCCGCAATGGCCCGCTCTCGCCGAGGCGCATTCCGTAGGGCGGGTTAGTCACGATCCAACATGGTTCGTCCGGCAGATCAGCAGCCGAGAGCGACCGCACGTCGTAGTGAACGTCAGTCAGCACACCGGCCCTCTCTGCATTTGCGATCGCGGCGGCAATCGCCCCTTCATCCCTGTCCGACGCAACGATCCGCGCTGGCGATTTCTCGAGCTGTTCCGCTCGCGCAGCATCCAGCTCGGCTGACCAGGCAGGGGCATCATGACGCGGCCACTTCTCGAATGCGAACCGACGGTTCAAACCGGGCGCAATTCTTCGGGCCATCATCGCGGCTTCGATCGCGATCGTACCCGCGCCGCACATGGGATCGACAAACGGCGCCTTCATATCCCAACCACTTCCAATGATCATCGCAGCCGCGATTGTCTCGCGCAGCGGAGCCTTCGCAACTGCCTGACGATACCCGCGACGATGCAATAGCTCACCTGAGCTATCCGCGCTGATCGAGCACGCGTCATCGGCGATTCGGACGACAAATAGCTGTACATTGGGAGAGGCGTCACCGCTCTCTTCGTCGTCATCGGCATCGGCGTTCGTGACAACATGCTTGTTGCCACCCACCTTCGCTTTCACCGCCGCTGCCAGGCGCTCAGCAACGGCATCGGAGTGATAGAGCTTCGATTTCTTGCAAGTAACGCGAAAGCGAACGGACTGACCGCTCGTCACGAAGCGGCCCCAATCAACCTGTTTCGCCTTTCGTTCGAGCTCGTGAAAAGTCGATGCGTGAAATTCGTCGACCCGAACAACGACTCTGTTTGCGACTCGAGACCAGAGATTAACGCGTCGCATTTCCCTCAGGCCGCCCGCAAACGTGACACCGCCGATCGACGCCTCTCCCCGCCGCCCCGTCAAGTTCGCGATTTCGTCGACAAGCATTTCTTCGAGACCAGGCGCGGTCATCGCAAAGAATCCGGAGGGTCTGCGCACAGGGCGCCTGGCTTTCTCGCTTTGCTTCACCCGCCTAACCTACTTAAAGCCTATAAAACGATAAGGGGATGTTAACGGAATAGATCATGCGAAGATCGTTGGCCAATGGAGTATCCAAAAGCCGACGTTCGCCAGCTTCTTCGTGAGCGCTTCGGCCATGGTGATTTCAGGAAGGGACAGTGGGAGCCGATCAACGCGTTGCTACATGGACGCGACGCACTCGTCGTCATGCCCACGGGCAGCGGCAAGTCTCTCGTTTATCAACTGTCAGCTCTTACCCTTCCCGGCCTCACTGTGGTTGTGAGCCCGCTCATCGCGCTCATGAAGGACCAGAAGGACAAACTGTTCGCACAGGGTGTCGAAGCTGTCGCGATGCATTCGCATCTCTCGACCGGCGAGACTCGCGAGGCCCATCGGCAGATCGAAGCCGGCGAAGGCGAGATGCTGTACCTCACGCCAGAGCGCTTCAAGGATCGCAACTTCTTTGAACGCCTTCTCGCTCGGCACATCGCGCTGTTCGTTGTCGATGAAGCGCATTGCGTCAGTCAGTGGGGTCATGACTTTCGCCCCGACTATCTCTCCCTTGGCTCGATTGCGAAGCGTTTCGGCCGGCCTCCCATCCTCGCACTCACCGCGACGGCCACGCAGGAAGTGCAGGACGACATCGTACGCCAGCTCGGTATGGTAAATCCGCACGTCACGATCACCGGCTTCGCGCGACCTAATCTTCGCTTCGAGGTGAGGCGCACCGTCAACGACGGGCTGAAGGACGTGATCGTCGAGCAGATCCTGAACGGGACAGAGGGCTCAGGCGTTATCTACGTCGCCACGGTAAAAGAGGCTGAACGCCTCCACGATCAACTCAAGGAGCGATACAGCGTCGGACTGTATCACGGCAAACGGCCGGCAGCCGAACGAAAGCAGGTGCAGGAAGCATTCATGACGGGAAGGCTCAGAGCGATCATCGCGACGAACGCATTCGGACTTGGCATCGACAAGCAGGACATTCGATTTGTCGTTCACTATCACTTCCCCGGTTCGATCGAGTCCTATTATCAGGAAGCGGGTCGCGCTGGACGTGACGGAAAACCGGCCACGTGCACTGTTCTATACAGAGTCGAAGACAAGCGCATTCAGTCGTACTTCCTCGGCGGGAAATACCCGGAAGTGGAAGAGGCAGCGAAGGTCGCTCTCGCGCTGGAGAAGTATCCGCTCGACACACCGGTAGCGCTGAGCGACATCGCCGACATCACCGAGGTGCCACAGCGAAAAGCGAAGATCGTCTTCGCGCTTCTCAAACGGCATGGCCTGGTTCGGGAGCATCGCGGCGGAAAGTGGCAGCGCCTTCAGGGACAGCTCACATCATGCGACTTGAGTCACGACCTGACCGACTACGAAGAGCGTCGCGAAAACGATCAGCGGAAGCTTCGGACGATCATCGATTTCTGTCAGACTACGGAGTGCCGCACGAAATTCATCCTCGAACACTTCGGCGAAGAAGTGTCCGGGACCTGGGCATGCGGGAACTGCGATGCATGCGATGCGAGGCAAGTCTGGAAGTCCCGGGAGTTTCGGGAGATTCGGATCGCGTAACGTCGAATGGATCCTTTCGCACCCGCTGGTCTATCTCGATCCCAACCTGATTGATCACGGATTGGACGAATGGGTTAACGGATTAGGGACGGGACTACAGAAATGACTAAGGGTTTTGTTCTAACCGTCCTCATTGTATTTCCCAAATAGGCCGCGCTAGAACTAACTCAGCGGGAGCGGATGCTCGAACCGTTAAGATCCGAATGACTAGACGAGCGTCGCCTTAGCCGTGATATCGACGTTCCCATGAAGTGCCTTCGAAACAGGACACCCCGCCAGCGTGGCCGTCACGATCTCCTGAAACTTGGAATCCTCGATTCCCGGGACTGAAGCTGAAACAGTCAGCTCCATAGTCATGATCCTGAATCCCCCTTCGGGCTGTGGGCGAACTGTGCACGCCGCTTGAGTTTCTACATACGTCGGCGGTGTTCCGTTTTTCTCGAGACCTCCGCCCAACGCCATGCTGAAACACGCAGCCTCTGCGGCCGCGAGAAGCTCCTCTGGATTCGATCCCGCTCCCTCTTCGAACCGCGAGCTGAAGTTGTACTGACCATTAATCGCACCGCCCTCACCTTTGAAGGTGCCTTTCCCACCCTTGAGTCCACCTTCCCACCGCGCGCTCGATTTTCTTGTTGGCATTCCTGATCCCATTTCGTTGAAGTAGCTGATCGCCCTTTGTACGGCGTCCAAAGGAGAGATTCGTGCCATCCCAACTCATCTTTGCCCTTGCACCCATTTGTTTAACTGTTTAATTAAATCGTATGGCCAAGAAAAATGCCGTGGAATCAATGAACGGCGAAACCGAACAACGCATCCTCGATGCAGCCAAAGCCGTGTTCATCCGCCG
>JBDUEH010000255.1:0-4333 GCA_040002555.1 Gemmatimonadales bacterium
TTGATGATTCCAGCCGCCCAGAACGGAATCCAGACCATCTGCGCACCCCATACAAGCGGCCCGACAAAGAATCCAAAGAGATAGACATCGACGCCAAGCATGAGGAAAATTCCCAGCGTATTGCGGCGTGCCAGAATATGTCGCTCGAGCCAGTCATTGGGCGTTCCCTTTCCGTACTTCTCGAGAACCCCAGGCTGTCTCACCGCCTTTCTATAGTAAAAAGCGCCCTTCAACACGATGTTGCGGAGACCTTCCATCAACGGGCTGTGTGGATCCCCCTCACGATCGGCGAAGGCATGATGCTTTCGATGGCAGGCGACCCATTCCTTGGTCACAATGGCCGTCGATAGCCAGAGCCAGAGTCGCATCGGCAGTGCCGCGACAAAGTGCAATTGAACACTGCGGTGCGTCTGTGCACGATGCAGAAACAGCGTCACGCACACGTTGGTGAGATGGCCGGCAATGACGATGAAAAGAACAGGCTTCCACCAGTCAGCCGCCCAGCTTCCGAAATAGGGCATTACAACAACTCCATTATTGGTCGTGCCTTGAGAGTACCCTCGCAATCTATCCGGCTTGTGATGGGCTCGCCAACCGAAGAGAAACTGCTGCATGGTGACTTCGCGGCCTTGCGGCAAGGTCGCCATCTCCCTAGCGTGTCGCACACATGATCCAGCAAGAACCAGCGCAGTTTCAGTCACGTTTATCGTGAGGGGTCGAGCAACTCCTGAGGCTACTGGAACCTATGCCTCGAAATTCACGCCTGGCCTTGCCGGCGATTTCTTTCGCACTGCATTGGATGGGATTTCGGTGTCGTCGATCGGAATGGGAACATATCTCGGCGATTGCGACGACGCGGAAGACAGCCGTTACGTAGACCTCCTCGCTTCAGGCATCGGCGAAGGCCTCAATGTCATCGACTCGGCGATCAACTACCGTTGCCAACGGTCAGAGCGAGCCGTTGGAAGAGCCTTGGCGGTATCGGTTGCATCCGGCGGTGTCATGCGAGAAGAAGTCGTCGTCTGCACAAAGGCCGGCTACGTGCCGCTCGACGGGTCTCCACCAGCGACAAGGGCCAAATACGCGGAGTATCTCAAGTCCGAGTATTTCGATCGGGAGATCATGATGCCCGCTGACCTCGTAGCAGGCGGTCATTGCATCAAGCCTCGGTTTCTTGCGGATCAGATCGGGCGAAGCTGTGCCAACCTTGGCGTAGATTGCATCGACCTGTTCTATCTCCATAATCCTGAACAGCAGCTGGATGTTCTGAGTCGGTCGCTTTTCCTCGACTCTGTACGTGAAGCCTTCGCGGAACTGGAGAACCAGGTGGCATCGGGTAGAATTTCCGCCTATGGATGCGCCACGTGGAACGGCTTTCGTGTATTCGCCGCAAACAGGAACTACCTGTCTCTCGCTGAGTTGCACGATGCCGCGATCGACGTTGGAGGCACCGGTCATCACTTCAAGGCAGTTCAGCTTCCGGTCAATCTTGCGATGACTGAAGCGTTGCGCATGCCAACGCAGCACGACGGAACGAACAACGTCTCATTGCTCGAGAACGCAAACGGACTCGGCGTCTCGGTGTTTGCGAGCGCGTCCTTGATGCAGTCTCAACTCACGCGTGATCTTCCGGCCGAGGCGAGATCTATGTTTGCCGGACTCGACTCCGACGCTCAGCGGGCAATCGCGTTCGTTCGTTCCCTTCCGATTGCGTCAGCGCTGGTTGGAATGAAGAGCGTCGAGCATCTCGAAGAGAATCTTGGCGCTGCGCGGCCTGTTGTGGCGACTCCCGCTATTCGATCCTGAGCTCGGCAACTTCGCCTGTGTCGATATGAACCGTCGCGATACGATGGGCGTTGGCGTCTGCTACGTACGCGTAACTCGCTCCTATGGACACGCCCGCCGGTTCGTGAAGTCCGTTCACCCACGTTGTTGATTCGCGGCTGAGCACGTCGATCCACTTCAAGCTGTCATTGTAGGAATCCGCGACCAGCAGCTTGCCATTGGAATGCGCTGCGAGTCCCTGAGGGTGTTGAAGCCGCACATCGTCGCCGCTTCCGTCAACATCTCCGAAGTCGAACAGCCCCGTTCCGACGATAGTACCGACCGAGCCGCCTTCTGCGACGTCTGCCCAGCGAACCGCGCTCGATTCGGAGTCGGCGAAATAGACCTTTGCCCCCTTTAACGCGATTCCCATCGGCTGAGCGAGAAGAGCCGACGTATGATCCCCGTCGCGAATGTCTTCACCGCCGGTCCCGCAATGCACTCTGCTTTCTCCGCTCGTCACATCGACGGTCCAGAGCTGGTGGACTCCAGCCATCGCAACGAACAGCGTGTTCCCCGCAAGGACGACGTCCCACGGGGACGACATTGCCCCAGCCTTCTGGTCTCCCCGCGTTCTCATTTGTCGTCCGATGCCCGAGAGTGTAGTTACTTCGCCGGTTTCGAGATTGATCTCGCGAATTGAATGATTCCCCGCATCCGCCACGTAGAGGGACGATTTGCCAAATGCCAGGCCCTGCGGAGACCTGAACATCGCGTCGGAGCCGTCCTTGAATCCGGGCGTGGCGCTGCCTATTGATTTCTCAGACGTGAATCGTTGACCGGTCTCATCCAGGACACCAATCAGAACACGATTGTGCCCGCTATCGGCGATTGCCATCCGGTTTCCGTCGACGGTGACCTTTCCGGGATACCGAAGTGCCCCGCTCGCAATCGTCGGAGTGTCCGGTTCAAAATGGAGAACCTCGTCACTCGCTATTCCTTCCGACTTCGCCTTGGCCAGAAGCTGTTCGATGAATGGCGCTACCATTTGACACGTGAACTCGCCAGCGTGAGATCCCACGACCTTGCCACCCGCGTCTATCGCTACGAGTGTCGGCCACGCAGACACCGCATAGCTACGCCAGATGCGAAACTGCCTGTCGTTTACCACCGGATGTTCAGCGTCAAGCCTTATCGACGCATCCCGTATGCGACCTGTTATTCGCTCAGCGTGATACTTCCCACTTTGCACGCCAATGACGACGAGGTCCGAGCCAAACCGTGCTTCGAGCTCCCGCAACTGCGGAAGTACATGGATGCAATTGATTCACCCATAGGTCCAGAAATCGAGCAGTACTGCCTTTCCTCGCAAGTCGATGAGACGGAGAGGCTTGCCGCCAGTATGAATCCAGTCGACGTTTTCGGGAAATTCCGGCGACCTTACCGGCGGTGTGGCTGAAAATTCTCGAGTCATAAATGATCCTGGTGAAACCTGAAATCGTGTTTGCATGAAACGCGCTAATAACAACGCCCTCCCACGTCATCATCGCCCCAGTGGTGGGTTCCGCAACCCTTGGCCGGCGGCGGCACCCCATGGTGCTGGCGGCTTCTTCAAATGGATGCTGACGCGATCACGTCGCAAGGCGCTGGCCGAGAATGCACCGGATCCGGTGAAAACGCCCGACATTTTGCCGACCGAGGCAAACAAACCAACAGTCACATGGGTAGGCCACAGCACCTTCCTCATTCAGCTGCCGGGGCTGAACGTCCTTACGGACCCCATGTGGTCCGAGCGCGCGTCTCCAGTCTCGTTCGTGGGCCCAAGACGCCTTGTGGAACCCGGCATTTCGCTGGAGTCGCTTCCCGAAATTCACGTCACGCTGCTCTCGCACGATCACTACGACCATCTCGACGACATCACTGTGCGGCATCTCATCCGCCGGTTCCCCTCGATGCAGTGGCTCGTTCCCCTTGGAGTCGCTGAATTTCTGAGATCCCGGGGAGCGACCTCGGTCACGGAGCTCGATTGGTGGGAAGGGACAATTCTCGCTGGTGCGGCGTTCAAGTGCACGCCGGCTCAACATTTCTCGGGTCGCTTCCCATGGAATCGTAATGCGACTTTATGGTGCGGATGGGTCGTGCAGGTACATGAAACCAGAGCTTTTTTCGCCGGCGACACTGCCCTGCATCCAGATTTCGACGAAATCGCACGTAGGTTCGGGCCGTTCGAGGTGGCCATCATGCCCATCGGCGCCTACGATCCGCGATGGTTCATGCACAACGTCCATATGGACCCGGCCGAGGCAGTCACGGCTTTCGTTGCAATGCAAACGGCCAACGGATCACCCAACGGCGTAATGGTCGGTTCACACTGGGGAACGTTCCGTCTCACCGACGAGCCCGTCGATGAACCGCCGGCTCTCGCTCGTCAGGCATGGGCGGAGAACGGGCTGGTTTCCGATCGTCTCTGGATCCTTCGTCAGGGAGAAACCCGCGCGCTGTAATAGTTGTTTCAAAAAAAGAATGTTGGCGCGCTCGCACTTTGCTCTTATCGTATGCAGATCACAAC
>JBDUEH010000256.1:0-4333 GCA_040002555.1 Gemmatimonadales bacterium
AACCGGGTATCGCCTGGTCAACGGGGTTGAATCAGTTTACGCTGAACGTGCCGGTCCGCGTGCGCGCAAACTATTATACGCTGCGGACCTCCGATGGGATCGAGCGCGTCGGAGCGGGGGGAGTGAACGATTTCATCATCTACGCCGGAGTGTCCCACCGGTTCTAGGGGGTCGAGAACGATACCAGATGGGAGCTGCCTCGCCTGCGCGACGACGTCCGTGTTCGGACCGACGATTACTCGAACATCATTCGAGTGTTCAAGTGGCAGGAGTGATATTCAAGGCCGGTTTGAGTTCTTCAGCCTGAGGTTCATGTTCCCCGCGGCTATATTGAAGAAATGCCAAACTTGATCCGGACACTGGCCGTAGGTGCTCTCGCCGGCATGGCCATCGGCTGTACTGATGATTCCCCGCCCAGCGCGAAGGGACCGCAACCCGTCACCTGGAAAGCTGAGGTTGCCGACCAGACACCAGCTCCCGACGGTTCAGTTCTCGTCAACGTTCGCGTGAAGGCGAACATCGATGAGGGTTGGCATGTTTACGCCCCGTCGCAGTCAGGGAAGGGACCGACACCGTTGAGCATCAAGGTTGATTCATCATCCATGGTCGCCATCGGGCCGGGCATGGCCGTGCCGATTCCACAAAAAAAGATGGATCCGAATTTCGGCGTCGAGACGGCGACCTATTCGGGCGAGCCGGTTATCACCGTGCCGATCCGCGTGTCAGCCGAGGCGATGAAGAGCGGCAAGCCGATCGATGTGAAGGTGAGATCGCAAGCGTGCAGTGACAACTTCTGCCTTCCCCCGAAGACGACGACTCTCTCGGTGACGCTGCCGCCGCTCAAGACGTGACCGCTTCGTTTCTCTGGCTGGCCGCTGTCACTGGAGCTCTGTCGCTACTGACGCCCTGTGTGTTTCCGATGCTGCCCATCACGGTTGCCTATTTCAACGGCAACTCCAGCCGATCGAACGCGCACGCATTCAGGCACGCGCTTCTCTTCGCTTCAGGTATTGTGGTCACGTTCACAGCTCTTGGACTTGGCCTGGCAGTTCTCATTGGCGCGTCGGGTCTTTCGCGGTTCGCTTCGAACCCATGGGTCAACATCGGGATCGGCGTCGTGTTCGTCGCGTTTGCGTTGAGCCTGTTGGGACTCTACGACATTCCGCTTCCGTTTGGCAATCGCCTGCTCAATCGCGTAGATGCATCGGCGCGCGAGCGATCGGGGAATGCGTTTGGCTCGGTACTCATGGGTTTCGCATTCACTCTCGCCTCGTTCACGTGTACTGCTCCGTTCGTCGGCCCGCTTCTGGTTTCAGCCGCACGCGGCGATTGGTTGCGACCGCTTGTCGGAATGGCGGTGTTCTCGATCGTATTTGCCACGCCGTTCTTTGTACTTGCACTCATCCCGCGATGGACGGCTGCTTTGCCTAGAGCGGGAGGTTGGCTTCAGGAGGTAAAAGTCGTTGTCGGTTTGTTCGAAATTGCAGCAGCGGTGAAGTTCTTCTCCAACGCCGATCTCGTGTGGCGTACCGGTTTGATATCGCGCAACACGTCACTGGCCGTTTGGATCGCGATGGCCGCCGGGTCCGCGATCTATCTCGCTGTCGTTACGCTTCGCGCGACGAGATCGCGGACGATATCGCGCTCGTTGTCATGGCTTTCGGTAACGGCGTCAGCGGGACTCGCTCTCTGGCTCGCATCTGGGCTGACCGGCAGGCCGCTCGGCGAGATCGAAGCGTTTCTCCCGCCGTCATCGGTGACGATTGCATCAGCTCCGCCAGCGGGCCATGCGGTGGCCTTGAATTGGATATTGAACGATCACCGAAGCGCACTGGCGTCCGCCTCCGCGAAAGACCAGCTCGTGTTTATCGATTTTACGGGCTATACCTGCACGAATTGCCGGTGGATGGAAGCGAACATGTTCGCGCGCGCTGACGTGTCGGCCGCACTTTCACGCTTTGTTCTCAGTCGTCTCTACACGGACGGAGATGGACCGATCTACGACAGCCAGCAGAAGTTCCAGGAAGATCGCTTCGGTACTGTCGCGTTGCCCCTCTACGCTATTGTCGATGGTCAGGGGCGCACGGTCAGGACGTTCTCAGGACTTACGAGAAACCCCGCCGAATTCATCGCGTTCCTCAACGAGTCCTGAATCGGCGGTAAGCGTGGTGTCTTTTAGCTTCTTTCGCTTGAATATGAACTCGGGAGCGAGCGCAACGCCGAGCAGTGTCACCGGAAGGATCTGAAGAGTCTGGATCAGCAGTGAGACCGCAATTGCATCGTTGCGTGCAACTCCAAATGGATCCACCGCAAGCGCGAACACGAATTGAAAGAAGCCAACGTTTCCCGGCGTCGCGCGAATCAGCAAACCGAGATTGATCGCCAGAAGAGCGGCGAGGCTTCCCGCCGCCGGGATCGTAACGTGCGCCGCGTTTGCGGCGAGCTGAAACGTGGCAAACTGCCCGGCCCAAGAAAGCATCGACAACACAAGCGCGCCGACGAATCGCGGCCCCGTCGTGAGCTTCTGGGTGCTCGCCGCAAAGCTTACGAGATACGCGCGGATCCGCCCCACAATTCCGCGCGCGTGCGTTCGTCGCTCCGGAACGTACTCGGGTCTGGCGTGACGCGAGGCGTACACGAACCATATCAACAATATTGCGACCAGGCCGAGCGAGATCTCCGCGGGGATGTGCCATTTCTCGAGTGACGGCGGTAAATCGAAGAACAAGACGCCGAACACCAGAAGAATCATGAATCCAACTGGATCGAACAAACGCTCGAGCGCGACGGTAGCGAGCACGGTCGAGCTGGGTATGCCTGTTGACCGCGAGATGAACACTACCCGCGCAGCGTCGCCCCCGTTCGCTACCAGCACGTTGTTGAGCCCGGCGCCTGCAACCGTCGCGCGCATCGCGAGCGGAAGAGAAGGGGATCCGGCAGGCCTGAGAAACATCCACCACCGAATTGCCTTGATCACGATTGTCAGCAGGTTTACGCCGACCGCCGCAGCGAGCAATGGCAGCGACGCGTTTCTTATCGACGCCCACGCTGCATGCCAATCGATGGTGCGGGCGAAGATTATCAGGAAGGCGACAATTGCAGTCGTCAGTACCCATCTAAGCGCCCGCGAGACGCCGCGCTTCACAGCGTTGGCAGCGTTACGAAGTCGTATCCACGGTCGCGAAGACCGTTGATGATGCGTGGGAGCGCCGCGGCAGTCTGCAGTCGGTTTCCATCGGCGTTGTATCCGTCACCGTCGTGGAGCAGAACGATAGACCCGGGCCTTACGCCTTCCATCGTCCGATCTACAATTGTGCTGACACCAGGTTGATCGCTGTCCCAGACTCCGAGCGACCATCCGATTGTCCTCTCTCCCAGGGAGCGCGCTATCGCCGAAACCCAGGGGCTGCGGAAGCCATGCGGCGCCCGAAAGAATCGCGGAGTGTGAGCGCCCGCTCTCTCTATGGCGCGTTTGCCGAGGCCGAGATCGCGCTTTACGTAGAATGGAGACTTCAGGTGTAGCTTGCGATGGAAGTAACCGTGATTTCCAAGCTGGTGGCCTTCCATAACGGTGCGGTGGACGATGTCAGGCCAGCGCTCGGCGTGCCTGCCGAGGACGAAGAATGTTGCCTTGACTCCCAACCTGCCAAGAGTATCGAGAATCCGGGGCGTAGCGTCGGGGTTGGGTCCATCGTCAAACGTCAGAGCGACTTCGCGCTCACTTGTCGGAAGATGTCCAAGTACCGGACCGAAGACTTTGCTGTTTCGATGAAAAGCACCATGAACGACGCTGCCAGCGAGCGTCAGGCCGACAGCCGCGGGCAGTATCATCTTCTCACCTTCGAAGGACCGAGCACTCCCATGTACACGTCGAGAATCGCGTTTGTAACGCTCGGCCAGCCATAGGTCTGAGCATGATGGCGCCCCGTCTTTCCGAGGCGGGCTCGCAGTGTCTCGTCGTCGAGAAGTCGAACGAGATCATCCGACAGTGCGTCAACATCTCCACAGGGGAACATCAGCGCCTCGCGCTCGTGTTTGACGACATCCCGGAAGCCGAGAATGTCCGAGCAAACTACTGGCGTTTCGCATGCCATCGATTCGAGGAGCGTAATACCAAACGATGCTTTCGTTGTAGGGCATGCGTACATCGAACTGTGTGCGTAATAACTGGGGCGCGCGCCAAGCACTGCTCCGACGAACGTGATGTCAGGGTCGCCCCCGGCGGAGCGGTAGTAATGGTTGCGAAGTGGGCCGTCACCTACTACTACCAGCTGCGCTTCGCGTCCTCCGCCTTTGATCTTCTTGAACGAATCAATGAGCGTATTGAGCCCAT
>JBDUEH010000257.1:0-4330 GCA_040002555.1 Gemmatimonadales bacterium
GCTCCAGAATCTCGACACCCATATCCCGCAACTTCATGTTCACGTGCGGGTTATGAATTATCTCGCCGGCCAGGTATACCCGGCGGTCTGGAAATTTGCGTCGCGTCTGGTAGGCGTAGTCCACCGCGCGCTCAACCCCGTAACAGAATCCGAACTCGCGAGCCAGCCAGACCGTCGTATCGCCCGCCGAAAGGACGAAATCCCGCTCTCGGAGCAAGTCCACCAACCGACCGTTATAATCAGAAGCCAGCTCGCTCTGAACCTCGGCCTTTAGCCCGAAGCCTTTGCGAAAATACTGATCCGAGCTTGCGCCCTGTTTTTGCGGAGGCGCCTCAGAGGCCTGGTTCACTTCCTTTAACGACGAGTCTGGCATATCACGAAATCTAGTGGCGCGCCCGAGCCCACGGTGCCCAGCTCAGCCTCTAAAGAATATGTGCTGCTGCGCAGACTCTCTATTCGCTGCCGAGCGCGCGATCCACTTCCTCGCACCAGACGTGGATCAACATGAGGTGCACCTCCTGAATGTATGCAGAGTCGCTGCTCGGTACCGTCAGGACGTGATCCGCATCCACCCCTGTGAGACCGCCCGCCCCGGTAAGCGCAATCGTCACGGCACCGCACGCTTTCGCCGCATACAATGCCCGCACAACGTTCTCTGACGTCCCGCTCGTCGTGAGCGCGACAGCAACGTCGCCCTTCTGTGCGAAGGCCTGTACCTGCCGGTCGAACACTGCCTCGTATCCAAAGTCATTGGCTATGCAGGTCACTGTTCCCGAATCCGACGTTAGACAGATCGCCGGAAATGGTCTCCGCGTTTTCCGGTACCTCCCCACCAACTCTTCCGCGAAATGACTCGCTTCGGCAGAGCTGCCACCATTTCCAAACGTGAGCACCTTGTTCCCAGCAGCGAGGGCGTTCACAAGCGCGCGAGCGGCCGATTCAGACTCGGTCTCGAGCTTGTCGAGACTGTCCTGAACGACTTTCTGGTGAGCGGCGAAATGAGCGCGAAAATCTGAAGTCATCGTCCGCGAAACTTACGGCCGGACCCACGACCGCGCCGTGATTTTCCGCGCCCGCCCGAACCTCCACCATCGCCGCCGTCCCGCTTCGGCCCGCCCGCTCTCCCTCCCCGATTTCCGCCACCTCGAGGATCTCTCGCGGGACGATTTCGGCCGTGCGGTCGTTGCCGGTGATCGGCAGCCAGCTCCCGCGCGCGAGTCTCGTCGCGCGAAGCATGCTCGTCGGAAGAGCCATCATCGCCGATTTCATCAGGAGACCACGGCCTGTCAAGCGCTTCCTGAAGCTCGTCCAGCGAATCAGCGCGGAGAGCTCCGCGCTGCCCTCGAATAACGACAAACCGCAGCGGACGGTCGAGAACTGGCAGCTCCGCTTCGGTCAATCCACGCGCTAGCTTCTCCGGAAGCCTCAACCGCGCGACTGCCTTCTTCGCTTCACCATCCTCCTCGACATCGTATTCGATGTCGATTTCGCGATCATGAATAACCACCGAATCGGGCAGCTCTGCGTACCGCTCCCGCACCGCCCTCGGCACAAACTCCTCGCGATCGAGAATGAGGCGCGCATTTCGCAGATCGTTCATCGACGTGATTCCGGCGAGTTGCTTCTCGTACCACGACGCGAGATCGGCGAGGCCGAGTCGCGCTGTTTCGCCGCCGGACCGACGATATGTCTGACGAATCTCCTCGATCGCCGCGCGATTTCTTTTCACGGCCGCGTGACGCACCTGCCCTTTCGCCAGCGCGTCCGCTAGCGCGTGAATCGCGGGCGCTGCGAGCTCCGGCGGGAAATCCTCGATTACCTCGGTTTCTCTCTCGAGCTCAAAACCGAAATATTCAAGAGTTCGCTGGATCAGAAGCTGCCCGCCCTTTCTCTTCTGGTCGTACGCAATCTCGGAGACACCGCGAGTCGCATATCTCCGGATGAGGTGCATCGGCACCTGCGTCCCTTCTATTCCGGCTCTCGCATTCCCCGATCGATCAGAGAAATACCGCAGCTCACCAGCGATCGCTCCCCAACTTCCGGCAACGCTCGTCTTCGACACGCGCGCGTTATGTCCCTCTGCCGTCTCTTCGTCAATCACGAGGTCAAACGGCATGAACCTGGACAACAGCTCGGAGAATTTCCGCTGAATGTGATCGCGCGCGAGTGGCATGCGATTAGGCACGGGCAGTCCGATCCCTCGAAAAACGCTGGCCATGCCGAGCGCCGCATCCTCGATGGCCTTCACAAGCACCCCTCGGTGCTCGGCCCATTCTTGAATCGCCTCGGTAAAGAGCTGGCGAGGCAACCCATAGACTTCACCAACGAAACCGCACCGCGAAAATGCCTCGGCGTAGAGGTTGTACGCCGTGAGATGATCGCTTCCTGAAACGAGCAATCCGGCGAGGTCGCGCTCTTCGCGCGTCATGCGATGGAGAGACTCCACTGAGCTCATGACTGCCAGATACGGGACGAGCTCGTCGTCGGCATTCACAAGTAACTCCGCCCACGGACGATCGACCGGCAATGCTTCCACCGACCTTCCGTAAATAGAGAGCCTTCCGTTCTCGACGATGCCGCGTTTTTCGAGCAGCGCCACTGATCTCTTGTAAGCAATACGATCGAGAGGCACTGGCAGGTCGAGAGATGCGGCATCGACACCGAGATCAGCGCAGGTCATTGCGACGCGTTCCGAATCACCGGCAAGCTGGAATTCGGGAGCAGTTGGTTTGAGCGTCGCGAATTGGATGTCGCGGTCGGAGAGAATGAACACCCGGCCGCCCTCGACTCGCCCATGCACTCGGCCCGCCATCTGAAGAATCTCATTGGCACCGAGGTGCATGCGGGTGAGCACGTTTCTCCCGCGCTCGATGATGTTTCCGAAGCGCGAGTCGTCGATGACGACGGTGTCGAGACCCTTGACGTTGAGGGCGCTTTGTCCAGCCGCCGTCATCGCAAGGAAGTAAGGTTTCTTCTCTTCACCCTCCAGAAACGGCCGGATTACACGAATCGGCTCGCCGCCGTGATAATAGGCGGTGTTGATCTTCGGATATTGCGCTGATACCTGCTCCGCAGCCTGCTCGACTCCGGCACGGGTAGGCAGGAACATTCCAACCCCACGTTTTTCCTTTATGACGTTGAGAAGAAACCGATCGTCGAGGAATTCCTGCGGATCCTTACGGATGACTTTGACGTCAGCAGCTCGCGCTGGATCGAACGCGTAACTCTGAAGGACTTCCGCAGCTTCGAGGTAATTCGCGTAGAAAGTCGGATCTACAGTCGCGGACAGCCAGATGAAACGGCAACCAACTCGCTTACCCAGCGCAAGACACAGCTCGAGTTCCGCCGACGTCTGGTGGATCTCGTCGACAATCAGCGTATCCGACGCGAGAATGTCTCCGTCCTGAAACCACCGTCGCGCGATGCCGGTTGTGACAATGATCACGTTCCACGTAGGCGTCTCGGGAGTGGCTTCGCGCTCCCGGTTCACAACTCCGACTCGAAGGTCCTTGGTCCTGAGGATCGTTTCTGCCATCGGTCGCACTGAGAGCGTCTTGCCAGTCCCCGTTCCTGCGACTACGCCAAACCCTTTTCGCGCAGCAGCAAGGCGACGAATCTCCTCGCCGTGCTGCTGCTCCAGAACAGTATCGATGTGAATACCGAGCGCGAGCTCGATTGTCTCGCACGCCGCTCGCGTGGGAGCGATGACGATCACACGGCCTGTTGGTGGTTCCGCGGCGACGAAGGCGGCATGATCCGGAGGGAGATACTGGTCGCGAATTGTTCGCATTGCTGAGCAAGTTGCATAAAAAGAGCCCCGGGTGGAATCACACCACCCGGGGCTCTCTACTCAACGACTGTGGGAACTACCTGTCGTCGTCGTCGCGATCGTTGTTTCTGCCGCGATTCTTGTTCTTGTTCTTGTACTTGCCGTTGTGCCTGCCGTTGTCATGACCGTTGTTCTGGTCCCAGCGATCGTTCGAGTTCTGATTGCCTCGTCGATCGTAAGTGCCGCGCTGGTTGCCATACTGGCCGTTGTTGTTGCTCAGCACCTGGCGGTCGATGACGCTGTACCGGCCGATGATATTTCGCGTCGCGTACTCACGAACGAGATTTCCGTTCGAGTCGTAGCGCGTGCGCATGTATACCGTATTGCCGTTTCTGTTGCGGGAGTACGCGCGCCAGACGCCGTCGGCCTGCGTGTTCTGCTGCTGACCGTGGACACTTCCGTTGCGGCCACCGTAAACGGTGCCCTGCTGACGGCCGCTGGTCTGTGGCTGCGTGCGGCCCGGATCCCACCATGGGCCACTGCCACTGCTTTGTGCTGCAA
>JBDUEH010000258.1:0-4327 GCA_040002555.1 Gemmatimonadales bacterium
TGCTATAAGCTGTAAGAATTGGTGTTACGTCGTGGGCTTATAGCTTAAAGCCTATAGCTGTTGCTAATAGCTGACGACAAATAGCTAGCCGTTCCGTACCCCCCGTTTCTACTCTGCCAAATGCCCGACGCAGCATCTAAATGACCGAGCTCCGACCAACCGTCTACATCGAAACCTACGGGTGCCAGATGAACGTCAGCGATTCCGAGTTGATACTCGGAAGGCTGGCTGCATCGGGCTACGACGAGACGGCCGTGCCGGAAGACGCGGATCTCATTCTGATTAACACCTGCGCCATTCGCGATCACGCCGAGCAGCGTGTCCTCGGCCGGCTTGGCGACATGAAGAGCCGCATGAAGAAAGACGCCGTCGTCGGTGTGACAGGCTGCATGGCGCAACGACTCGGACCAAAGATTCTCGAGCGTGCGAAGCATGTGAGTCTGGTGATCGGTCCGGATGGATACCGCTCGCTTCCGTTGCTTGTCGAGAACGCTCGTCGAGGCACGCGAGCAACGTCCACTGATTTTGATCTCGAAGAACATTACGAGGACTTCAAGGCGCGTCGTTTCGACAAGGTGAAAGCGTGGATTCCCGTTCAGCGAGGGTGCGACTATCGCTGTACGTACTGCATAGTCCCGACGACACGCGGTCCGGAACGCAGCAGGAACATGGACGAAGTAGTTCGCGAGACTCGCGAGATTGTCGCCGAAGGAATGACTGAAGTTGTGTTACTGGGCCAGACCGTCAATTCCTACACCGACGGGACTCATGATTTTGCGGCCCTCCTTCGTGCGGTCGGCGCAGTTGATGGAGTGAAGCGACTTCGCTTCACCAGCCCGCATCCAAATGATTTCAGCGATAGAGTTATCGCGGCAATGGCCGAAACGGATGCGGTTTGCGAGCACGTGCATCTACCGATGCAATCCGGTTCGTCGAAGACTCTCAAGCGCATGCTTCGGAGATATTCGCGCGAGGGATATTTTGAATGCGTTGACCGGCTCAAGGCAGCGATCCCTGGCCTCGCAATGACGACAGACGTGATAGTCGGATTTCCGGGCGAGACGGAAGCAGATTTCGAGGAAACACTGAGCGCTGTACGTGCGGTTGGATTCGACGATGCGTTCACATTCAAATTTTCGCCGCGTGAAGGAACCCCGGCGACCCGCATGCCAGAGAGCGAGACTGTTTCGGATGGAGTTGCCAGCGACCGGCTTGCGCGTCTCATTGCGACCGTTCGAGCAGGCACGCGTGAGCGCAATCTCGGAGCCCTTGGCCAACGCACTGAAGTGCTGATTGAGAAAGAAGCTCGGCGTGGCGGACTGCTTCAGGCAAGGACGCGCGATTTCAAGACAGTGATCGTGCCTGGCGAGAAGGACATGATTGGCTCATACGCCAAAGTCGAGCTGACCGGGACGACGGGCTCCACGTTCACGGGCGCGATCGTTCGGGAGCGGACCGCACTTCCGATGGCCGTTTAGCCGATCTTCGTCGACCCGCGATCGCTGCGCGATTCCGATTTTGTAAGCGTTCGATCGATCCCAAACGAAAGGTCATTGCCATTTAGCGTAACGGCGACTCTCACACGAGCGCGCCGTGCCTCTAATTGCGTCGGGATATCTGTGGCTCGCCGCAGGGTTGCTCCTGGGGTTCTCGGCATTCGCATGGGCAGGAGTTGTACTCGCGGCGCTCGTTGGTGTCGTCGCGCTTATCCGTCGAGAAATTCACATCGCAGCCCTCGGCCTCATGCTGCTTGGAGGCGCAATTGGTGGATTGTCGGCATCGCGTCCGACTGTCTCAATCGGGCGCGCCACGGTTGCCGGTAGCCCTTCTGTGCTGGACGCTGCGCGGCTTAGGGCGTCCAGATCGATCGACAGATTGTTCGGTCACGACGCGCCGATGGCGAAGGCTCTTCTCATTGCCGACCAGCACGACATTCCGCCGGAGGTGCGGGATCGTTACGCACGTGCAGGAATGGTGCACATGCTCTCGATCTCCGGGCTTCACGTGGCGATTGTGGCGGGCGCCATCGCGTTGCTGCTGCAAATTGTTCGACTGCCGCGAAAAACCGCGACGATTCTTTCAGTATTCGTCACGGCGATCTATGTAGCAATTATCGGAGCGCCTGCGCCCGCACTCAGGTCCGCGGTGATGCTGACGATGGTGATGGCTTCGCGATCCTTTCAACGGCCAACATCACCGTGGGCCTCCCTGGCGGTTGGGGCGTTGATACCGCTTGTGTTTCCGAGAACCGTTCTCGATCTCGGATACCAGCTCAGCGTCGTCGGGATTGCCGGGCTCATCGCCAGTGGCGCCCTTGCAAAAAGATTTGTCGAACCGAACATCGGCGGCTGGCAAAAAAAGATTGCCAAAGATCTGCTGACGTCTGTTGTCGCGACGATTCTCACGGCGCCGCTCATCGCCTGGTATTTCGGCCGGCTGAGTATCATCGCGCCGATAGCCAATCTGGCTGCGGGCCCGGTGATCTCCCTTTTGCAGCCAACGCTGTTTCTTGCGCTTGTGACCGCGCCAATTCCGGCCGTGGGCTTTTTCTTTGCCGCCGCGTGTCATCCGCTCCTGATCGCGTTCGATGCAATCGCATCGACGGCCGCGTCAATCCCTGGCGCGTCGATCGACGTAGTTCCTTCCCTGACGACCGTCATCGCCGGCGGCGTTGCTGTGGCAGCATTGCTCGTCGCCGCGATGAGCCGCTATCCGGCGCGACCGTGCATTGTCGCCGCCGGGTCGATTTGCCTGGTTGCGTGGAGTCCGGTTGTGCATCCGCCTTACAGCGGTGGTGTCGAAATGCACGTCCTCGATGTTGGGCAGGGTGATGCAATCCTCGTTCGCACCGATCGAGGACGGTGGATTGTTTTCGACGCCGGCCGCGTCTGGCGAGGCGGAGATGCCGGGCGCTCGACGATCATACCATACATCATGCAGAGAGGCGGGACCGTTACGAGCTTCGTACTGTCGCACGCTCACGCCGACCATGTGGGGGGTGCCGGATCGCTGATAAAAGCGCTTCATCCAACCACGTTCTGGGATTCGGCATTTCCGCAGGGCAGCGGCGTGTACGATGACGCCCTTCAGGCCGCGCGAGCAGCCGGAGTTTCCTGGCATCGAGTCCATGCCGGCGATTCCCTGACGTTCGACGGAGTTGGCATAAAATTCCTCGCGCCTGACTCGGCCTGGACGTCATCGCTTTCCGACCCGAATTCTGCCAGTACCATCGCACTCGTCGAGTATGGCTCAACGCGCTTTCTGCTCGTTGGCGACGCCGAAGAGCCCGAGGAAGACTGGCTGTTGGATCACGCGCGCGAAGACCTTCATGCCGACGTTCTCAAGGTCGGTCATCACGGCAGCTCGACAAGCAGCAGCGACAGATTTCTTGCCGCCGTGAACCCTTCGCTGGCGCTCATTTCTGTCGGCGCTGGAAATCTGTACGGCCATCCAAGCAAGGACGTGATCGCCTCGCTCGGGCGAGTGGGAGCCCGGGTCTTGCGAACAGACAAGGTCGGGACGATTGTCGTTCACACCGACGGGCAACACCTCACCTACGAAGCGGCCGGCGAGACTTGGCGGATTCAAACGCAGCATTGAAGGGCTTATTAGGCGATCACCTCGCTCTCCCGCCCGAGTTGATCGACCGGTATCCAGAGCTGGCAGAGCTCCGGTTTCGACGAGGAGGACTGCCGTTGCGAGTGGGCGGCTGGATGCTCGGCCAGCCGACAGTTGCCGCGATCACGCTGGGCCGAACGATCTTCCTCGCGCCGGCAACCAGACTCGATCCAGAGCTGCTCTTGCACGAGTTCCGCCACGTCCAGCAGTTTTCTGAGCGCAGGACGTTTCCGTTCCGTTACATTTGGGAAAGTCTGCGGCGAGGGTACTACGCCAACTGTTTCGAGGAAGATGCGCGGACCTACGCGTCGCGCCGTCTCGAGCAGGAAACCCGCTCAGGATACAAAGAGGACGCATAACTTGGTGAAGCATACAGCTACCTCCGTAGTCACGATCGAGCGGTACATCATCGAGCAGGAGAAGCTTCACCCCGAAGCAACCGGCGAGCTCTCCGGAGTCCTTTACGACATGGCGCTGGCGGCGAAAATGATCGCCAACAAGGTCCGCAGCGCGGGCCTGGCGGACATCCTCGGCGCAACCGATGACATCAACGTTCAGGGCGAGACTCAGCAGAAGCTCGACGTCCTGGCTAACGAGATAATCGTCAAGGCCGTCGATCATGGCGGGCGGCTGTGTGCGATGGCGTCTGAGGAGGAGCCGGGGATCATCCACATTCCCGACAACTTCAAGTGCGGCAAGTATTGCCTGC
>JBDUEH010000259.1:0-4324 GCA_040002555.1 Gemmatimonadales bacterium
GCGACGACGGGCGATTGATTGTCAATCAGGCCAACTGCATCGATTGCAAGGCGACTGACGTAATTGGTCCGCGCTGGACTCCGCGCGAAGGCGAGACTGGACCGAAGTACCGCCTGATGTAATCAGCGGTCAGCAGTCAGCAGTCAGCAGTCAGCGATCAGCTGTCTGCGCCGGCGATTTCGTAAAGGTCGATTTTCTGCTTGATCTCGCCCAGTTCAAACGGGTGGGTGATCTTCGATCGCACCTCGAGTCCTACCGTTTCGCATTCCTCCAGAAAATCGGGAACCCCGATTCTCCCCGGATCTGCAACGATCGCCATTCCGCCTCTCTTTAGCGCTCGCTTGAAAATTCCTGGCAGGAGACGCGCGTATTCTTTTTCGTAGAGCACATCCGACGCGAGTATCAGATCGAGTCCTTTCAGGTCGCGCGGAAAATGTCGCCAGTCGATCATCGGGGCTGATGGCGTACGTCCGGTGTTTCGAAACGCGTTGGCTCGCGTGAATGCGAGTGCATCGGTGTAATAGTCCGACGCGATCATGTCGTATCCTGCGATCATCGCCGCCGTCGTCACGAGCCCGACACCGCAGCCGAGCTCGAGGCCACGCCCCGGACTGCGCGGACGTCCGTTTTCGGAGAGCTCGATGAAATGCGTCGCCAGTATCGTTGATGACGGCCAGATGTCGGCCCAGTAGGGAAGACGCTCGTCTTTTACAAAATCTTCTTCGCGAATCAGGTCGTCCGAATTGCTCGGGCGAAGGATCGACAGGGTTCGATTTCCGACATCCACGTCTCCGACGACCGTCTTGAACCGCCGCTCGAGCGCATCGACGAGCTCGGCCCCGTCGAGATCAGTCAGCTCGATCGGCGTCGAGGTCAAGAAAGAACCAATGTCGTCACGCTCTCCTGATCGGCGTCCACTGGTATCGCAATGAGCTGCTCTCCGGCGTCGAGGCTCAGTCGGTCTCCCGGCACGACAAGCAGTGCGTTCGCCCTCGCCATTGCGGTTAGTACGGCCGAGCTCTGGGACCCCGCCAGGTGTGCAACGTAGGAGTTGTCTTCGCGTTGGCTGATCACGACACGAAGAAAGTGCATGAGCGATGCCGCGAGAGTGATTGGCTCACCAAGGGTGACGGACAAAGTTTTTCTAAACAGGGTCGTTAGCCCTCGCATTTTGCGAATAGCTGGTCGCACGAACACTTCGAAGGTCACGATGGCCGATACCGGATTGCCTGAAAGGCCGACCCATGGAACTCCGCGAAGCGAGCCGAAGCCGAGAGGGGCACCCGGTCGCATTCTGACTTTCCAGAAATCGATCGTTCCGCCTAGCTCGGTGATTGCGTCGCGAACGTGATCGTGGTCGCCGACAGATATTCCCGCTGACGTAACGATCAAGTCGCAGCTGGCTGCTTCTTCGAATTTCGTTTTCATTGAAGCCAGGTCGTCACGCGCGATGCCGATGTTGACAGGCTCGCCACCCGCTTCACGCACTAAGGCAGCGAGCGTGATCGAATTCGCCGAGACTATTTTCTGGCCTGCCATTTCTGGCCTGTAGTCGTTCAGCTCGACTAGCTCATCGCCCGAGCTGACGATTGCAACTCGCGGTGATCTGTAAACGAAAACACTGCGAACTCCGGCCGATGCGAGAACTCCGATATGTGGGATTCCGATTTTTTGTCCGGCATCGAAGAGAACGTCTCCCGCGCAAAAATCTTCGCCGGCTTTACGAACATTTTTCCCGGAGTCGCGAATGTCACGGATTGTCACGACATCGATGCCGTCGTCGGTGTTTTCTTTTCGAATCACCGTGTCGGCATTCTCGGGAACAGGCGCGCCCGTCATGATTCGCATCGCTTCGCCGGCTTCAAGCGCGCGGGAAGCGAATGACCCGGCTGCGATCGTCTCAACTACTCTCAGTGTCTCGCTTCCAATGTCCGCAGATCTTATCGCGTAGCCGTCCATCGACGAATTGTCCCACGGCGGTGAAGTCGTCGACGCAACGATTCTTTCAGCCAGAACTCGTCCAGCACTCTCTTCTGTAGCAACCATCTCCGCCGGCAACCGCTGGATTCCGTCAAGAATCCTCGCACTCGCCTCGGCCACTGAAATCACCGGCTCGACGTTCCCCGATAGTTCGCGAGTAGAATCCCGATGGAGTCCTGGAGTTTGTTGATGTCGCTGACGGAGCCGGGGTAGTGATTCGACAGCATGCTGAAGACGAGCTTCTCTCCCACAGCCGTGGTCACGTAACCGGATAAAGAGCGGACGAATTCGAGAGTCCCCGTTTTCGCATGAATGTTTCCAACCGCCGTACTTCCGAGCATGCGAGTCCTCACGGTTCCATCGACGCCCACAATTGGAAGCGCGTTGTAGAACGCCATGAACGCGGTATCCTTCTGAATGCCAATGAGGATCTTCACGATCGCTTCGGGGGTCACGAGGTCGTGACGCGACATCCCGCTTCCGTCGTAGATAACCGTTGAAGTCGAGTCTACGCCCCACGCGGCGAGTTGTTTCCTAATGACAACTGCACCGCTGTCAGTCATCCCCACGCCTGTTTTCTCTAGGCCAATGGTCTTGATCAAAGCTTCGCCGGTCTGGTTTTGCGATGGTTTGAGAAATGACTTGAGAATTTCGCGAAGCGGCGGCGACTGAAACGAATAGATCGTATCAGCTGGAGTCGTGAGGCTGTCGATGCTGCTGACAGTGTGATCGATGACGACGCCGCGCTTGCTCAACCCGAGCGCCAAGGCAGCGAGATACGTGTTCGTCGGCGAGTCCGTGGCAACTGCGACCAGAGTATCGCGGCCACCAACCTTGGCCGGACGCACCGTCATTCCTTCATTGAGCTCCAGCTCATCGACCGGAGCAGCACTCTCTCCCCTTAGATCGTCCCATTCCCAACCGTAGCCGTAAATCGAGTCCGGAAATGCATCGCCACCAGGGCGCAGCGAACCGGTGATGTGACGAATACCCATTGCCGCAATTGAATCGGCGACGGTCTGCATGAAAGCCATGGCGTTGCCCTTTACGCGATCGCTAACCGTCGGGTCCCCGCGCCCGATGACGATCAAGTCACCATCCAGAACGCCGTTCGCGATCTTTCCGTGCGTGACGAAAGTCGTGCGGTATCGGTAATCGGCACCGAGCTGCGCAAGTGCGACGCTCCCCGAAAGAATTTTCTGATTCGAGGCAGGGACAAACAACTTGCCGGCGTTGTGAGAATAAAGCGTGTCGCCGGCGTTCGGGTCCACGACTAGAAATCCAAGCGTTGCCCGCGCAAACTTTGGCTGGTTGACGAGTGAGTCAATCGAAAAGCGCAAAGCCTCGAGAGGCGTGCGCACGGGCGTGACCCCGGAATTCATCGCCGGCGTGCACGCGGCTACGGCGACGAAAAGCATTCCCATCATCGATTTTCGCATCATGATCCGGAGTAGGTGGCGCTCAACGTCTGATCCTCCGCGACTGTCACACTCTTCACGCGATTGGCTGCAGGCAGGCGCTGCGCAACCTTGTCGAAAATGAAAACGGCCAGATTCTCTCCCGTCGGAACCAGCAATCCGTCCGCAAACTCGGGGACTTCGAGATTGATGTTCCTGTGATCAAAGCGGTTGCGCACTTCTTCTGTAAGAATTGTGTCGAGCAAGCCGAGATCGACGACAAAACCCGTTTCAGGATCCACCGCCCCCTCCACCGTGACGTCGCAGGCGTAGCTGTGGCCGTGATAGTTGGGCCGCGAGCACGCTCCAAAGACCGACTCATTCTTCTCGTCGCTCCATTCAGGACGGCTGTATCTGTGTGCTGCGGCGAACGTGACTCGCCGTCTCAGTGAGGCTTTCGGCATGTGGTGGTAATCTCGCCGTAAACGAAACGGCCGGCCACTGCGAGTGGCCGGCCGTCGTTCATGTTCTCGAATTCAGTGCTGCGTGTCGTGCCCGAATGTTCCAAGATTCTCCTGGCCGCTGACTCCCTCGGGGGTCGGGCCTTCGGGCGGAATCCACGGCTCGCCTTCTTCAATCGCTCGCCCGATCTCGTGAGTGCCGCCGTCGGCCTCGAGTGAGTCGTCTTCGACCACGGCGGCGAGGTGCTCCGACTCGGCCGTAAACGGCACCGACCTGTCGCTTAGCATCAGGCCCGAATGTTCATCCTCGTCAGCGAGGTGTTCATCCATTGCCTCAGGACTCTCGGCGCGTGCAAGCTCTCCGATCACCACGTTATTCGTGTAGTCCTCGAGACCGATGGTGTCGCTGAGCACATGGTCGAGGATGCGCTGCTCCTCCTCAGTCCCGACTGTGCCGGTGACAGTCACACGGCCCTCGTTTACACC
>JBDUEH010000260.1:0-4319 GCA_040002555.1 Gemmatimonadales bacterium
TACGCCTACCGCGATCGCAAGAACAAAAAGCGCGATTTCCGCAAGCTGTGGATCGTCCGCATCAACGCCGGCGCTCGCCAGCACGACATGAGCTACAGCGTGTTCATGAACGGACTCAAGCAGGCCGGAATCGAAATCGATCGCAAGGTCCTCTCGGATCTCGCAATCAACGATACCGCTGCTTTTGCTGCCATCGCAGAAGCGGCCCGCGCAGCTCTGAACGCCGCCTGAGCATAGCTCTACGGCAGGGCGGCCCGGGAACGAATCAACCCGTTCTTTGGGCCGCCCTTTCTCGTTTTATCACCCCAGTCGACTAAACCGTGACGCTCGACGAGTTCGTATCAGCAGTCTCCGCACTCGATAAGCAAGCCTCAGAGGCAATCGCGGCCGCCTCCAACTCCCAGGAGCTCGAGGCCGCACGCAATTCATTGCTCGGAAGAAAAAGCGGCGAGCTCAGTGCTATCATGAAATCGCTCCCCTCACTGCCGCCAGACGACAGGCGAGAGGCAGGAGCTGCGGTCAATCGCCTGAAGGCGTCAATCGAGGAATTGCTCGCAGCTCGCGCGTCGTCCGTTGGTCCGTCGAGACCGGCCGGTCCGCAGGTCGATCTCACAATGCCGGCGCGCGCAACGTGGAAAGGCGGCCGGCACCCAGTAACTGTCGTCATCGAAGAGATCGAGTCGATATTCCGAGAGCTCGGCTTCACCATCGCGCTGGGCCCCGAAGCCGAGACCGAGTGGTACAACTTCCACTCGCTCAATTTCCCGCCGAACCATCCCGCGATGGACATGCACGACACGCTGTATTTGTCGGATGACGTGCTTCTTCGCACGCACACGTCTCCCGTGCAGATTCGGACGATGCAAAGCACAACACCGCCAATTCGCATACTCGCGCCGGGCAACGTCTACCGCCGCGATTTTTTCGACGCATCACACGCGCCGATGTTCGCGCAGATCGAAGGTCTCGCCATCGACGAGGGAATCAGCTTCGTCGATTTGAAGGCGACGCTGACGCATTTCGCGAATCGATTCTTCGGTGCAACGAAAACCCGTTTCCGTCCGAGCTTCTTCCCGTTCACGGAGCCGTCGGCCGAGATGGACGTCGAATGCCAAATCTGTCATGGGAGCGGATGCGCGAGCTGCAAGAACACGGGTTGGATGGAAATTCTGGGGTCAGGAATGGTCCATCCGAACGTCCTTACGGCAGCGGGCCTCGACGCTGAGCGTTACACGGGTTGGGCTTTCGGCATGGGACCGGCGCGCATCGCAATGCTGCGGTACAAGCTGCCCGACATCCGTCTGCTCTATGATTCCGACATGCGCTTCCTGGCGCAGGTGTCGTCATGAACGCGTCGTACCGCTGGCTCCGCGATTTCGTGGACATCGACCTGTCGCCAGCCGAGCTGCGCGACCTTCTGACGGCTCGCAGCGCGACCGTTGATGAGGTCATGACGCTGCGACAGGATCTGGCGGGTATTCTCGTCGGCCGCGTTGTCGAAGCCGGACCGCATCCTGATTCGGATCATCTGTGGGTAACGAAAGTGGATGCCGGCCAGGGTGTCCTGCATGACGTTGTCTGCGGCGCGCCTAATGTCGAGAAGGGAAGGCTCTACCCCTTCGCGCCGGTGGGAACTGTTCTGCCCGGCGGACTAAAGCTCGACAAGAGAAAGATTCGTGGCGCAGTGTCCGACGGAATGCTGTGCTCGGCGCGGGAGCTAGGGCTGGGCACCGATCATCAGGGAATTCTCGCGCTCGACGTAGACGCTCAACCGGGCGAGCGCTTCATCGATGTCGTTCCGGTTGGCGACACGCGAATTATTATCGATGTGCTACCAAATCGCCCGGACCTCCTCTCTCACGAAGGAGTTGCCCGCGAGATCGCAGCCGCCACTGGGCAGCAGCTACATCGGCCGGTTCATCCCCCGGCAGTTCTCGTCCACGCATCTGCGCCAGGCAATGCACCGGCGGTCGAAGTTACGGTCGAAGATACTGAAGGATCGCCGAGGTACATGACCGTGATTGTCCGCGGCGTGAAGGTCGGGCCGAGCCCCGAATGGCTTTCCTCGAGAATCGAGGCCATCGGCGCGCGATCAGTCAGCAATGTCGTCGATGTCACCAACTACATGCTTCACGGATTCGGACAGCCGATGCATGCGTTCGATCTCGCGAAGCTTGGCGGTGGCAGAGTCGTCGTGCGCAGGGGAACGAAGGGCGAGCGCCTCACAACGCTTGATGGAGTTGACCGAGTCCTCGACGAATCAATGACCGTGATCGCCGACGCGAATTCTGCGCAGGCTGTGGGTGGAGTGATTGGCGGAAAAGGCAGTGAAGTGACCGATGAGACTACTGACATCCTTATCGAAGCTGCGTCGTTCGATCCGCAGCGTATCAGAGAAACGCGTCGCAAGCTTGGCGTCTCCACCGACGCGAGTTACCGTTTCGAGCGCGGCGTCGATGCGTCGGCAATTCCAGACCTCCTGAGCTATGCGGCCGAGCTGGTGCAGCGGGTTGCAGGTGGTTCGCTTCGCGGATCACTGACTGATTCGTACGACGAGCCCGCAAAGGCAAAGCCGATTCGCACTCGGCTTTCGCGGATCGCGACAATTCTCGGTGAAGAAATTCCGGAAGAGAAAATTGTCGCCGACCTTTCGAGCGTCGGTTTCGGAGTGGGACGCGAGGTCGACGCTCTGCTGGTGACTCCTCCCTCGTTCAGGCAGGACGTCGTTGGTGAGGCGGAAGTCATAGAGGAAGTTGCGCGACTCCACGGGTATGACGCGTTCTCGTCAGCGGTTCGTCCGTATCGCCCGGGCTCCCGTCTCGACGCGCCGATGCACATTGCTGCGACACGCGTACGCCAGGCCGCCGTCGCGGCAGGATTGTTCGAGGCACGTCCGATGCCTTTTGTTCGTGAGGGTGTTGACGCTCATCGCGTTCGCAATCCGTTAGCCGAAGACGAAGCCTACTTGCGGACGAGCCTGCTCGATTCGCTCGCGCGCCGCGTCGAATACAACTTCGCCCACATGCAGCGCAACGTTCGTCTCTTTGAGGTAGGAACCGTGTTCACTCATGAGAATGCGAAAGGAACGACTGCGCCGGCTGAAAGGACTCACGCTGCCGCCGTCATTGTTGGCGATCGGCGTCCGCCGCACTTCACGGAGCCGCATCCGCCGCAATTCGATGAATGGGATGCGAAGAACATCGCGGATGTGCTTGCGGTCGCGGCGTGTCCCGGAAAGGCCGTGGAGTTCGCGCCATCAGAATCCGATGCCCTTTGGACGGTCAGTATTGATGGCAGGTCCGCGGGCTCTGTCCGCAGACTAGTGGTTGACGCACCTGTGTGGGCCGCTCCGGTGTTCGGAGTCGAGATCGATCTCGAGGCTGTAAATGGGGGCGAGGCCGTCTCGCGTCCGTTCGTTCCCATTCCATCGATGCCGGCGATGCAGGTCGATCTTGCACTGGTCGTTCCCGAAGCCATTTCGGCCTCGTCGGTCGCGGATGCAATCCGCGATGCGGCCGGCGACATGCTCGAATCCCTCGTTGTATTCGATGAATTTCGCGGACCGGGCATTCCGGAGGGACATCGAAGCCTTGGCTGGGCGTTGACCTTCCGGCATCCCGAGCGCACACTACGAGACAAGGAAATTCAGGGCCGCACGGCCAAAATCCTCAGCGTACTCGAGAGCAAACTTGGAATCCGACAGCGATCGTCCTGAAGTTGAAGCGTTCATGGACCTGCAACAGCTCGTCCGTCACCTTGGTGATGAGCTGACGAACTTTCGTCGCCGCGCGCTTCAGGCGGAGGCACGAATGAAAGCGGTGGACGGCTCGGCGGGAAGCGTCAAACTGTCACCGGAGCGCGTCGAGCGGCTGGAGTTGGAAAACGCGGAGCTAAAGAGGAGGCTGGAGACTGCTCGTGCCAGGACGCGTCAGGTTCTCGATCGTGTTCGGTTCCTCCGCCAGCAGCATGAGAGTGCCGCCATATGACCGCAAAGAAGAATGTCGTAAAGGTCATGATCCTCGGAGGCGAATACACGCTTCGCACGGAGACATCTCCCGAGCACGCGATGGCAGTCGCCGCCTACGTCGATAATGCGATCTCCGAGAGTATGGAATCGGGCGCCAGGGTAGAGAGCCACAAGGCGGCGATTCTGGCGGCACTCCGGATTGCCGGTGAGCTGTTCGAAGCGCGCGAGCAGGCCTCGATCCTCGCGTCCGAGCTGAGCGCCCTCAGCGACGAAATCCGGCCGTGGCTCCCCCCCGCCAAGAGATAGGATTACTTTAACCCCAGACACGCGACGACTTTCCGGCGCGTTTGGG
>JBDUEH010000261.1:0-4314 GCA_040002555.1 Gemmatimonadales bacterium
TCGCAAACCACACCACGATCGCGGTGGCTCCGATAAATCCGGCGTAAACTCCCTCGCGCATGGAATTGTGCCGCTCAGCCATCAATCTTCCTCAAAGTCGTCTCGTTAGCGGGAAGTTATCCCAACCCGGCGTATTTGCCTAGGACTGGGGCGCTCGTCTTTGCGTTCGTGCCCAGCACGCGCAGTGTGGTGTGAAATTCGCGTTTGCCGGGTAGTATTTCATTCTCTCGTTGCACTCGAAACGCTCAACCGAAATCAATGCTGTATCGAAAGTTCCGCATATTTGCAGTAGTTCTCCTCGCTTCGATCGCTGCCGCGCCCCTCCAGTCTCAGGCGAGAACAAAAAAGAAGACGACGACATCCGCAGCCCGTAAGCGCGCCGCCGCCGCCAAGTCGAAGAAATCGAGGAACTCGAAGAAATCGAAGAACTCGAGGCTGCCGGCGGCACCGAAAGTTTTATCGACAGCGCCGAGAACCGTCGCGTCGCTGATGTCAGATATGACTTCGATGGCCGGGCGGATACGGAGCGGCCGATTCGGGATCATGGCCGTTTCTCTCACACGTGGCGACACGTTGTTTTCGGAAAACGCCGGTACGCCGCTCATGCCTGCATCGACGATGAAGATGCTGACGAGTGCCGTCGCGTTCGAGAGACTCGGCCCGTCGTACCAATTCAGCACCGACGTGCTTTACGATGGGACATTGTCGCCTGATGGGACGCTGAGCGGAAATGTCTACCTGCGGGGCGACGGAGATCCGTCTTTATCCGGCAGGTATATGCCCGGCGGTCCGAGCGCGCCGATGAATTATCTGGCCGATCAGCTCGTGGCAAGCGGGGTCAAGCGAGTGACTGGAGAGGTTATCGGAGACGCTTCAGCGTTTGACGATCAGCGAATTCCTGAGGGCTGGCTCAGCCGCTATCTCCAGGCAGGTTACGCGGCCCGCGTTTCCGGCTTGTCTCTCAACGAAAATCTTGTATGGGTGACCATCACGTCTGGTGGCGTGAAGCTCGAGCCGGCGACGACTGCAATGCCGCTTATAAGCAACGTCAGGACAGTCGCCGGAAGTGGAGCAAGTCTTTCCGTCAGGCGACAGGGAGATGGGACCATTCTCGTGTCGGGCCGAATCGGATCGAACTCTCCGCCCCGCAGATACGTTTACGTGGTAGAAGATCCCGCGACTTTTGCCACTGGAGCGCTGAAGTCGGCGCTCCTTGCCAAGGGAATTGTTGTAGACGGCGGGATCCGACTTGCTCAGACTCCCGCAAATGCCACGAAGATTGCGAGCCTCAAGTCGCCGACTCTCGATCGAATGATCTCGGCGATGAACCGCGAGAGCATCAATCATTTCGCCGAGTTGTTGATGCGTAATGCGGCGAGGGGCCCGCAGCACGACAAGCAGGGCAGTGCTGCCACCGGACAGTCCCTGGAGCGCAATCTTTTTGCGACCAAAATCGGCGCAGATAGCTCGACTCTGGACATTCGCGACGGGAGCGGCCTATCGACGCTCGATAGAGTTACGCCGAGGCTTATGGTCCAGATGTTGTCATACGCGCACACCGCGAGTTGGGGACCGTGGTTTCACGCGTCGCTGCCAGTTGCCGGTGAGTCCGAACTACTGAAACGCCGAATGAGGGGTGGCGCTGCGCAGGGAAACCTTCACGCCAAGACTGGAACAACGAATGACGTGATTGGACTTGGCGGCTATGTCACTGCGTTGAACGGAGAAGTCATTGCCTTCTCGTTCATCTATAACGGCACCGATCGGTGGACGGCGAAGTCTATGATCGATGTAATGGGGACGACGCTGGCGAACTTCGCTAGATGATGATGGCAGTTGTCGTTTAGCTGGCTGATTCACGAATGTCGACGCCTCTCTTCGCAAGCTCAGCGATGTACTTCTCAGCCGGTATGCATTCGTCAGGAGTATGAACTCCCGCTTGCTTCACCTCACCACGCGCCTGCATCTGGCCGGTGATCGACAGTGAGTAACCAGTGGTCCGCATCATTGCGCTGATGCCGCGCTCTTCGTCGTAGCGATCCACTAGCTCGAACGTGATCGTCTTGTCCTTGCCTTCTTTTTTTCCGCGAACAGTTACACGCAACGCGACGAGGTCCTTGCCGGCCGGCTTTGTCAGACGCGGGCCCATCGCCGCAACGGCGACATCACGCGGGGCGACCATCACTCCCTTTACGTCGATCGGCTCGAGTTCGAGCAGTCCAAGCTCGCGAATGGCTTCCATGATCTGAGCGTGACCGGGATAGCGAAGAGTCTTGTACTCCATCGTCGGAATCTGGCCTTCGTAACGGAAAGCCATCGTCGACAAACCACCGGCCGTGTGAAATGCTTCGAGCTCGCCGACAGGCGCGTCAAAATGAACCGGCTCGCGCTCCGATAGCGCTTTCACATGCTCGCGCTTTCCATCGCGCACGACCCACGACAGTGTCGTGTAGTAGTCGAGAACGCCTTCGAGCGAATAAACGATCTGATAGTTGAGCGGAGGTTCCGGATTCTGCGGCAGCCCGCCGACGAAGATCTTCACTTCCTCGGTGCTGTCGAGCTGATCGATTCCGCGTTGAGCGAGAATGTTCACCATACCCGGTGCGAGACCGCAGTCGGGAACGATGGTGATTCCTTTTTCCCGAGCCAGACCGTCGAGCTTCTTCTGTTCGAAAACGATGTCGGTATTTCCGCCGAGGTCGCAGAAATGCACTCCGCACTCGGCGGCAAGTGCAGCTAGTTCGCCGTTGAAGTAGTACGGAATTGCGCTCATTACTGCGTCGGACTCACGCATCAGGGCGCGAACGGCATCCTTGGCGCGAACATCGACCGGTGTGGGGATCAGCCGCTTCCCCGAAAATGGCGCGAGAAACTTGGCCACGTGACTGACATCGATATCGGCAAGCCTTACCGCGGTCACTTCGTCATTCTGAAGCAGATCATATGCACAAGCGGAGCCTTGCAGCCCCGCCCCGAGTACCAGCATTCGCATCAATAAATCTCCATGTATTGCTTCATTAGCAGAGGGAAATCTATCCGCACCACGTATGTGTCGGCACCCCGGCGCGTTCGTTGCACCATAGTTGCCCATGACGACTACGATTGATACCGGCGATGGCTGGCGCGAACACCTGATAGACACGCCCGACCGAATTCGTCGCATGCTCGACAACACGCGGCGCATCGCAGTACTCGGCATCAAGATGGAAGCGGACAGGCCTGCGTTTTACGTGCCCGAGTACGCACAGCAAGCAGGGTACGAGATCGTGCCCGTTCCGGTTTTCTATCCGCACGCAACCGAGATCCTCGGCGAAAAGGTTTATCGCTCTGTTTCCGCGATACCCGGTGACGTCGATATGGTGAACATATTTCGACGACCGGGCGACATTCCGCCGCACATCGACGACATCATCGCGAAAAAGCCGAAGTCAGCCTGGTTTCAGCTCGGGATTCGGAATGACGTTGCGGCGGAGACGCTTGCGAGGGCGGGGATAGATGTCGTGCAGGACCGGTGTCTTCTCGTCGAGTTGCAGCAAGTCGGCAAGTAGATCTTGCGTCGTTCGCTCGTCTATCTCAGTGCGCCGGGCCTTCCTGCTTCAGCAGGTCCCAGATCCGCTCGTCTTCCGGACCGAGCACCCAAACGGAAAAGCCGCGCAGTTTCTTCTCCTTCACCAGATCGAGCTTCGCCTTGAACGCCCGCACATCCTCCAGGAAGAGCCACTCGTTGATACCGCCGATCATGTACGAAGCGAACGGAACCTGCTGCACCGGATCCCACTGAATCGCAGCGTTATTTCGCTCGGCCATTCCAGTACCCCATGACCAGCTGACCGATTCGCTGGTGGATGATGCCCGGTCCGTGCCCACTGTCTCTCCGCGCGTGAACCAGTGGCCGCCGTATGTCGGAATTCCCAGAGAGAGTTTTTCCGGTGGAACAAAGCGGAGAAAATATTCCATCGCTTCGCGAGTCCACGGTAGCCCGGCAACGGGCCCCGGAGTAGTGCGACGTGTGTGCTCGCTGTACGTCATCAGGGAGATGAAGTCTCCAGCGCGCGCGAGAGCAGCAAGGTCATAGCCGCCTCTCCAGCTATCCTGCATGAATCTTCCGTATGCCGTCGGACCGGCGCCGTCTTCTGTCTTGTGAACGACAGCGACGCTCACCTTGCAGCCAACACCATGAAGAGCATTTGCCGCAGTGGTGTACCAGCCCGTGAAACGATCGCGGTCCGCGATGTTGATGTTTTCGACGTCGAATTGAAGGCCCCAGTAGTTATTCCCTTTGCAGATTGCGACCATCGATTCGATTGAACGGCG
>JBDUEH010000262.1:0-4312 GCA_040002555.1 Gemmatimonadales bacterium
TTCGTTGTGGACCGGAATGCAGATATAGAGCAATTGCCTTACAAGCGATTGTGGTGTCTGAAGATAGACGGTTCACGAGAGTATTTGCTACCCTGTTATTACGCCTTGATACACCGCTTCGGTTTGTTCGGTCATTCGGTCGGCGCTGAAGAGGGTTGCTCGCTGGCGCGAGCCGGCGGCCAGAGTTTCGCGCCGTGACGAGTCGCGAATAAGAAGCCCGACCCGCTCTGCGAAGGCGGCGACGTCGCCGGCGGGGACGAGAAACCCGCTTTTCTCCGTGATCAGTTCGGGAAGCCCGCCGACCGCGAACGCGACCGGAGGAATGCCAAGCGCCATCGCGTCGATTACTGACGTACCGAGTCCCTCAGCACGCGCTGGATGGAGAAGGATGTCCAGACCGGCGGTAGCGGCCTCGATTTCGTCAACAAAGCCGGCGTTGTGGACCGGAATTCCGCCGACCAAGGCTGGACCGTGTTTGGACCCTCCGATGAGAATAAGGCGGGCACGTCTGCGGTCGGTGGGAGGCAAGGCCGAGATAATCTGCCCGAGCGACTCGATCCCTTTCTCGGCTGTCATAGCGCCGACGACGCCAAGGATGACCGCATCGCCGGGCCAGCCTAGCTCGGCACGCCAGTCGCGCGGAACGACGTCACCAGAAGGGAGTCGAATTCCCGAATGGACGACTTTGATTCGCGATGGCGCTATTCCGCGCGAGACCATCGCGTCGCGCACCGCGTTGGAGATCGCGATGAACTTCGTCACCCGCTCGCCGTACTTGAGTCCGATCGATTTTGGCGGAAAGATCACGCGCCGGGTGACGATGAACGGAGTTCGCGAGCCCAGAAGTGCTATCAAGGACAATGCGTGTGACCGAGCGTCGTGGGCGTGTACGACGTCCGGCTGCCATGCCTTGATCCTCGAGCGAATGCGCCGAGCGGCCTGGAGATCCCAGTCGGCGATCATCGGGATTGTCGCGACCGCGAGGCCCTCCGCCTTACCGCGCTTTACGAGCGGTGAACCCGGCGAACCGATGAGAAGCGGCTCGTGACCAAGATTTCGCAGGCCGGTGGCGAGCAGCAACACCTGGCGCTGGCCTCCCCGCCACGTCTGTCCCGAGTCGAGGTGAAGAACCCGCTGCCGATTCACTCCCCTGTCAGCTTATCGGCAAAGGCTCGGAAGAGCCCTCGGTCCCAAGGCTCGGGAGAGTCGTTCATTTCTTCGGGGTGCCACTGAACCGCAAGTGCCCACCAGTCATCCCCGTCCCACTCCATGGCCTCGACGATCCCGTCGGGCGAAGTCGCGGTGACCCGAAATCCCCTGGCGACATCTTTCACGCTTTGGTGGTGTAATGAGTTAACGGATACGTCGGTGGCGCCAATTGCACGGGCAGTGACCGAATCAGGCTCGATGGAAACGGAGTGAACCCGAGCGGCTCGGTCGTCGTCCGCGTTGTGGTTCAAGGCACCAGGAACCTCGGATGGAATGTCCTGAATCAGGGTGCCACCAAATGCGACGTTCAGAAGCTGCGGGCCACGGCAAATGGCCAGGAGAGGCAGGCCAAGCTTTCGAGCGCCGAGTGCAAGAGCAATCTCGGTTTCGTCGCGAGCGCGATTTGGATGCCCGCACTTCTCACTTTGGTCTTGTCCGTAGAGCGCCGGATCGACATCTTCGCCGCCAGTCAGTAGTACGCCATCAACGCGGTCAAGGATGGATCGAGCCTGGTCGGGGCTGGCGAGCGGCGGAATGATAATTGGTACAAGCCCTGCACTCTCGAGGGCGATCACGTAAGTGCTGTTGAGCCTGACGCGATGTGCGCCGCCGAGCCTTGTGTCGGACGTCGCTGAAACCGCCACAACCGGAGCGACGCCCCTTGAGTCAAGACTGCGAGTGCCGGGAATATTCTGCGTGATTGCGGATAACACGTTGAGGTCTCTGCGAGTTCGGTTTTTTCTCGTCAATGCGGCGATTCTATCGCCGGCTGCTCTCGTCGCACAAAGTCTGGGTGGGGTGGCAGTACCGTGCAAGGGGCAGATAATCAGCCGCATTGAAGTGAGCCCGAAGCCACCGTTTGACATCATGGGCTCGAGGCTTCAGCGCCGTCTCGCGCGTCAGCTCACTAGTCTGCATGCAACAACCAATCCTGATGTAATCCTGCGCTTTCTCGCCCTTAAGCCGGGTATGGCGTGCAGCGAGCTTCGGCTGGTCGAATCAGAACGTATTCTTCGTTCTCAGCCATTCATTGCCGACGCGACGATCACGCCGATGCTCGATGATGCCGGAGGTGTGTATCTCTCCGTAACCACGAAGGACGAAATTTCACTTGTCGTCGGCGGAGGAGGCTCTGGATCAAATCCCTACCTGAAATCAATTCGCCTGGGCGAACAAAATTTCATGGGTGAGGCCGTTTCGGTAGTCGGTCAGTGGCGATACAGCGAACACTTCCGGGATAACTTCAGCGCGCAG
Organism: Gemmatimonadales bacterium; assembly: GCA_040002555.1. Taxonomy (GTDB): domain Bacteria; phylum Gemmatimonadota; class Gemmatimonadetes; order Gemmatimonadales; family Gemmatimonadaceae; genus UBA4720. The sequence goes on from JBDUEH010000262.1 coordinate 2,464, forward strand.
ATAACGGACTACCAGTTTCTTGGCCGTCCGTACCAACTCGCATTGTCGGGAGCGCGGAACGAACTCGGCGGCGATTGGGGGTTCGAGCTGAGTCACCCATTCCTCTCGGATCTGCAACACATTTCCTGGCGGACCACGGCGGGCTCGCGCGAAGAGTACAGATATTTTCGCGCTCCGGGTCTTGGGCCGCTGGACGCGCTCCCCGATCGCGGATTTCCAGCGGTTGGGCTGCAACGTTCTTATGGCGACATCGGTGGTGTCGTTCGGCTGGGTCCGCCCGGTGGACAGCTCGTCTTGCTGGGAGGTTCGGCGTCGTATGAAGACGAGATGCCGAGCGCGTTCCCGACAAGCGTTGGTCTGGGAACGACTCAACGAGATACGATCGGACTCCTGGTCGATCGATATGCGCGTCACAAGAGCGTGCGGCTCAACGCGCTCGCCGGCCTTCGTCACGTGAGCTACATCCAGGCGACGGGTTTCGAAAGTCTCGATGGAAGGCAGGACATGCGCAAGGGATTCGAGCTCGCGACGCTGCTCGGCCGTGGTTACGAAGCGCTTGGGTCGGCCGATGCTGATCTTTTTGCGTCGGCGAATCTCTACGTGGGAACTGGAACTCCTCTGGCGTTCGCTGCATTTGAAGGAACGCTCGAGGGCCGACGCGAATACGAATCGCACCGATGGGACGGCATTCTTGGAAGCAGCCGCTTCGCCACGTATTACAAGCCGGCACCGCGTCAGACGCTCCTGACGAGTCTCGAGTGGAGCGGCGGCTGGCGGCAGCGGATTCCTTTTCAGCTGTTGCTCGCCGACCGGACGGGCGGTCCGCGCGGTTATGCGAAGTCAACGCTTGGCGGCGGCCAGCGGTTTGTCCTTCGATTGGAAGACCGCTTCCTACTTGGGCACTTCAAGTCGCTCGCTTCTATCGGGATTGCGCCGTTCACCGATCTCGCGAAGGTCTACGCGGGTGATTCGCCATTCGGTGTGACGAGCGCAATCAACGCATCGGTGGGCATTTCGATCCTGGCATCAGTTCCGCCCAAGTCGCAGCGTATGTGGAAGCTCGACGTTGCATTCCCGTTGAACCGATCGCACGGAGCGCAGTTCAAGGTGTCGCTTCTCAACCGGGATTTCACTTCGGTTTTCTGGAGAGAACCCGCTGACGTCCGGCGCAACCGCGAAAGGTCGGTTCCTACTTCGATCTTCAATTGGCCGTAGGACACGGATGACACAGATTGACGGTTTGCGTCAGTCGCTTTAGCCACGGTACCAGAAGCAACAACAGGATCGCCGCGCCGACATCTGCCGGCACGGCTATCGGATGCTAGTGAGCACCCGCCGAGCTGTCCCGCATCATCCGCTTGATTGGAATTGAAAGAAGCGCGAGGACTGCGGCAGCGATGAACAGCGACATCGCTGTACGCTGGAAGAGTGCCGGCATCTCCTGAAGCTTCTCGGGATCCACGTGTCCGCCAACGAGTCCGGCGATGAGGTTGCCGAGCGCTGCCGCCATGAACCACACGCCCATCATCTGCCCGACGAAACGGCGAGGAGCCAGCTTCGTCATCGAGCTCAGTCCAACCGGGCTGAGCGACAGCTCACCGATTGTCTGGAGGAAATAGCTCAGGATGAGCCACAGCATCGAAACCTTGATCGCAGCACCGCCGCCGGCGATCACTCGGTTGGCAGCGAGGACCATGATCATGAACGCGAGGCCCGCGAAGAAGAGTCCGAAGGCGAACTTGGCAGGACTCGACGGATCCTTGTGGCGTCGTCCGAGTGCGATCCACACTGCGGCAAACACCGGCGCGAGAATAATCACGAACAGCGAGTTAGCGGCCTGAAGCCAGAG
>JBDUEH010000263.1:0-4312 GCA_040002555.1 Gemmatimonadales bacterium
TCCGGAAATCGAATACTCAGCAATCTGGGGACAGGCACTGGGGCGGCTCGAGTACAAGGGCGAGAGAACGCAGGCTCTATCGATAAACGGAGCCGATGATCGATTCGTAGAGATTCAGGGAGGCGATCTAGTTGACGGCCGGTGGTTCACGCGACCGGAGGTAGTGGCTGGCTCGCCGGTGGTGGTTCTCGAGGAAAACGCGGCGAGAAAAATCTTCGGCGCCGAGTCAATCATCGACAAGCAGGTAAAGGTCGCTGGACAACCGATGACGGTGATCGGCGTCTATCAAAAGGCCGGCAACATCTTCGAGCCGCCCGGCACGGCGATCGGCGTCATCATGCCGTACCTGACTTTGGACCACCGCTTCACGCTCGACAAAACGAACGCCGTTTTCATCCCCGTAAAGCCGAGGAAAGGCGTCAGCGCGGCTGATGCGCAGGAAGCCGTCACGATCGCTCTTCGCGAGATGCGCGGGCTCAGGCCGGCCGACAAGAATAACTTCGACATGATCACGCAGGACCAGATCCTCGACACGTTCAACAAGATCACGGGCGTGTTCTTTCTCGTGATGATTGTCTTGTCGAGTGTGGGTCTCATGGTTGGCGGCATTGGCGTGATGGCGATCATGATGGTCTCTGTCACTAATCGAACGCGAGAGATCGGAGTGAGAAAAGCGCTCGGAGCAACGCAGAAGGAAATACTGCTCCAGTTCCTCGTCGAAGCCGCGACACTCACGGGCCTGGGCGGAATCATCGGAATCGTCGTCGGATTGGTTCTGGGCCGGCTGGTGACGCTGTTCATGAACATCGACGCTGGGGTGCCGGTGCTGCTCACGGCAATCGCAGTCATCGTATCGGTCGGCATCGGCATTATTTTTGGAATGATCCCGGCGCGACGCGCGGCAAAGCTCGATCCCATCGAAGCGCTTCGCTACGAGTAGACCACAAGGCGTTCATTCTCAGTCAAGACTATATTCGCGTCATGCCAAAGGTAGACATTCTTGCAATCGCAGCGCATCGCGATGATGTAGAGCTCTCGTGCGGCGGTACGCTCCTCGTCGCCGCGAAATTCGGCCGATCGACGGCTATCATCGATCTCACTCTTGGCGAGCTCGGCTCACGAGGCTCAGCCGATCTTCGAGGCGAGGAAGCATCGAAGGCAGCAGCCGTTCTCGGAGTGTCGGCTCGCGAGAATCTTGGGCTCCCCGATGGCGGCGTTGTGAACGACCCGATGACTCGGGCAAAGCTTGCGGTCGCCATCCGGCGGTTTGCTCCGACGATAGTGATCGCGCCGTCGATTCAGGGAAAACATCCCGATCACACAGTGAGCTCGCAGCTCATTCGCGACGCATGCTTCATTGCGGGGCTCAAGAAAATTGAACCGGAGGTTCCAGTCCACCGACCGCGGAAAGTGATCCACACTATCGCTTATCGCGAAGATGCACCCAAGCCAACGTTCGTCGTGGACATCACCGATGTTTTCGAGCAGAAACTGGAAGCCATCAAGTGCTACGCATCGCAGTTCGACGAAGCGATTCAGGCCGGCGAGGTATTCCCCAACGGTGAACCACTGTATGACATCATTCGCCATCAGGCCGCACACTACGGGTCGTTGATTCGCACCCAGTACGGCGAGCCGTTCTTCACCAACGAGACAATGCGCGCTGACGACGTCGCCGCGCTGGAGGTTGCGTCGTTTTGACCGAGCCAGAGCTGACGTACGGTTCCTATCTCGCCCTCGAAGAGCTGTTAAAACTTCAGCGGCCACGTTCGCAACCCGAGCACCCCGACGAGCTTCTGTTCATCATCGTCCATCAAGCGAGCGAGCTGTGGTTCAAGCTGATCCTCCATGAGCTGGAGGCGCTTCATGCCAGGCTGGCGGAAAACGATACGTTTGGTGCGCTGACATCGGTAAAGCGCGTCAATGCGCTCGTCCGGATCGTGACATCACAGCTCAACGCGCTCGAGACTCTTCCGCCTCAGAGATTCGCGCAATTCCGCGGATACCTCGGCACATCGAGCGGGTCTCAGAGCGTCCAGTTCAGGGCGATCGAAGCCCTGAGCGGGCTCCGCGATTCGCATTTCATCCAGGTCCTCGAAGAGCATGGAGATGTGCCGCCGTTGATCAGGAGCGCGCTCGACCGGCTGTCGTTGCAGGAGCAGTTCAACCGCGTCCTGGCCAATAATTCGGTGACTTTGGAACAGGTTTACGCTGAGGATGACCGGCGGCCCCTGCAGATGCTCGCGGAGGGACTGCTGGAGTACGAGCAGGGTTTCGCGATGTGGCGATTCCTTCACGTCCAGCTGGTGGAGAGGATTATCGGGCCGAGCACGGGCGGCACAGGTGGGACCCTCGGATCGAAGTACCTCCAGCGCACCGTTGCGCAGAGGTTCTTTCCGGATCTCTGGGCCGTCAGGGCCCAGTTCTATAAGGGCTGAGGCCTTGCAAAACCGGGGGGAGCGTCGGCTTTTGTCTGTCCCGGTCGTGTTTCTTTTCAATTCTTACGGCTTTTAGCTTAAAGCCATCGCTACCAGCTAAAGACCAGAAGCTTGTATTCGATTGCGACTAGCGATGGCAATAGGCTGTAAGCTGTAAGCTTGTGAGAAGTGGGCAAACCCATCATCCGAGCATTATCTTGCATGGATGCCGGCGCCCATAACCCCCATCTACCTCGATCACGCCGCGACGACTCCCGTAAGGGAGGCTGTTGTTGAGGCCATCAAGCCGTTTTTCGGGCCCCGTTTCGGCAATCCGTCGAGTACGCATCGGTGGGGTCGGGAGGCGCGGGCGGCGCTGGATGAAGCCCGTGAGCGCGTAGCCAAGTGCCTCGGTGCCCGGCCCGATGAGGTCTGCTTCACCTCGGGCGGCACCGAGGGTGACAATCTCGCCATCCTGGGAGCCTGGCGTGCAGCGAAGTCCGCATCCCGCAATGCGGTCGTCACGACCCCGATCGAACACAAGGCGATTCTGGGAGCCGTTCATCAGGCAGCGGTTGAAGGCGCAGAAGAGCGAATGCTGGGAATCGATTCAAACGGGCTCGTCACCGACGCTTCGTTCGACACCCTGGTGAATGATTCGGCTTCGGTCTGCTCTGTGATGTGGGTCAATAACGAAGTGGGTACGATCCAGGATCTGCCATCGCTCGCGGCGAAGGCAAAGTCGAATGGCGTAGTCATGCACACCGACGCGGTGCAGGCATTCGGCAAGGTGCACATCGACGCTGCCACTCAGCCCTACGACCTCCTCTCGATTTCCGGTCACAAGATCGGCGCGCCCAAGGGAATTGGCGCGCTCTTCATTCGACGTGGGACGAAGATCGAGCCACTCATGCACGGAGGCACCCAGGACCGAGGCCGTCGTCCAGGAACGGAGAACGTTGCCTACGCTGTTGGTCTCGCAACTGCGGCCGAGATGACGCTGGCCGAGCATGAATCGGAGTCGAAGCGGCTTGAGGCGCTTAGAGATCGCCTCGAGTCGGTGATCATGGCTCGAATTCCCGATGCCGTGATTCACGGACGCGGAGCGCCTCGCGCACCGCACGTTCTGAACGTTTCTATTCCCGGTACCGATAGCGAAACGCTTTTGATGGCACTCGACCTGAAGGGCATTGCCGCATCGGGCGGATCGGCGTGCCAAAGCGGAAGCATCTCGCCATCGCACGTGCTTCTTGCGATGGGAGTCCGGCCGGACCTGGCGTCCGCCGCTGTTCGAATGAGCTTCGGCGCACTGACCACCGATGAGTGCGTCGATCGTGTCGCGGAGGTCTTCCCGGCGCTGGTCGAGAAGGCCCGCGACATGGCGAACGCGTAGGAACCTGAGATGAAGGAAAGAGTGCTCGTCGCGATGTCCGGCGGCGTTGACTCGTCGGTCGCTGCCGCGCTGCTAGTCGAGCAGGGCTATGACGTCGTTGGCGCCACGATGAAGCTGTTCTGCCACGGCGACGACGTTCCCGACCGTCCGTGCTGCTCACTCGACTCAGTGAACGACGCGCGACGCGTTTGCGAATCGCTCGGCGTCCCACACTACGTCATCAATCTCGAGGACAAGTTCGGTCACGATGTGGTGGATGATTTCGTGAGCGAATATTCGCGCGGCCGCACACCGATTCCGTGCGTCCGTTGCAATACGTTCACGAAATTTCGCGACCTCGTGAAGAAGGCGGACTCGATCGACGCGAAGTGGATCGCGACTGGACATTATGCGCGTGTCGAGGACGGCCACCTCATGCGCGGTGCCGACGACAACAAGGACCAGACCTATTTCCTGTGGGGAATCGATCGCTCCGTTCTGTCGCGAATGCTCTTGCCGGTCG
>JBDUEH010000264.1:0-4310 GCA_040002555.1 Gemmatimonadales bacterium
TGGGCGAACAGGTTGCCTGCCGTGGTCATTTAGCCGGAGTGTTCATCGAAAGGTCGACATTCGGCACCGCACGCTCGCCTTCATCGGTGATCTCCCAGAGCGTTGCCGGAGAAGCGCCCGCCATTCCAGCGAAAAGCATAGTCGGGAAGCTCTGTTGAGCCGTGTTGTACTGCGTGGCGGTGTCGTTGTAGAGCTGTCGCGAGAACCCGATCTTGTTCTCAGTTCCAGTCAACTCTTCCTGAAGCTGCGCGACATTACCAGTTGCCTTGAGGTCCGGGTACGCTTCTACCACAGCGAGTAGCCGAGACAGCGCGCCAGTGAGCTGTCCCTCGGCTGCTGCAGTCGCGGCGACGTTGCCTGTCGTCGATGCAGTAATGGCCTTGTTGCGGGCCGAAACGACCGCCTCGAGCGTGTCCTTCTCGAAGTTCATCGCACCTTTCACGGTGTTGATGAGATTTGGAATCAGGTCATGCCGACGCTTCAGCTGAACGTCGATCTGCTTCCAGGCGTTGGCGACCTGGTTCTTGAGCGAGATCAAGCGGTTGTACGAGCTGACTGCGTAAAGAACGAATACGACTACAAGGGCAAGAATCAGGAAACCGAACATTGTAACGCCTCCCTGTCTGAATTTCCGCGAGCAAAATCGGACTTGGCAACGCTCTAAGATAGCGCTTGGGGTCCGCATAGCTATTGATAATGATGGCGCCGTAATGCAGGTTCGTCGCGACCTCATGAGCTACGGCGAAAACGACCGACTTTACACAGTGAAGCCCAAGCGTTCTTACAGTACGCGCAAAGGCAGCCGTGCGTTTCGATTTGCCTGCGTTGCCGTGGCCTTCGGCGTTCCCGCGCTTCTCGCGAGTTGCGACGCCAAACTCGACGTTGACGCTCCCGCGCCCGCGATGATGGCTGACACCGATACGCTGCCCTCACTTCCCAGCTCGACCCTCGACATTCCGCTCACTTACGATCTCACCCCGGTGGTCGAGGCTCTCGAGAAAGCGGTGCCAAAGAAGTTTGGCAATATCTCCGAGAGAAAGCAGTTGTCGAACAAGAGGATGGCCGTCGCGTTCGAGGCAAGGCGCGATCCGTTTTCCGTTTCACTCAATGGACAAACGGCCCGCATCTCCGCCGTGGTTCATTACGCTGGCCAGGGGTTTTACAAACCGCCCGTCGTGCGAGAAGTGAGCGGATCGTGCGGCATAACCGGCGTAAAGCCGCGCGCGAAAATCACAATCGTTTCTGATCTTCGAATAAATCCAGACTGGCATCTGCGTGGAAAGACTCGGGTCGCCAGGGTCGAGCCCTACAGCAGTGAAGATCGCGATCAATGCAAGGTGACGGTGTTCAACATCAATGTCACCGATCGCGTGATCGATGCGACGAAGAACGCTCTCGAGGCGAAGCGGCCGATGATCGACCAGAAAATCGCAGCGCTCGACATTCGGTCGCGCTTTGAGGGATGGTGGCATCTCCTCGAGCGACCGATTCCGCTGACGGACAGCGTCTGGCTGACGATAAATCCGTCGGCGGTTCGAATGGGCGAAAACGTCGGTGTGAAAAAGACGCTCGTAACCGCCCTTGGCTTCTCCGCGTCACCCCGCGTGGTAACCGGACAGAAACCGGCGGTCGTCGAGACCTCGCTTCCGCCCCTGCACCCCGCCGCGGTGGGCAACGGACTCCACATCCTGCTCGAAGGCGTGATCGGCTACGACGTCGCAACCGACCTTCTCAAGCAGCATATCGTCGGCAAGAAATTCCAGAAGGCTGGTCGTTCGTTCGAGGTGAAGGACGCCCGTTTGTTCGGCATTGGAGGTGGGAAGCTGGCGCTGGAGCTTCGCTTCGCCGGCGGCGCCAATGGGCGTGTGTATCTGGTTGGTACCCCGCGCTATGATCCAGCTACCAACGAACTGTACGTACCCGATCTCGATTATGATGTCGGCTCGGCTGGTCTCCTGGTGAAAGGCGTCGAATGGCTCAAACATGACGACGCGAGGGGGTTTATCCGAAACCAGGCGCGATGGTCGATCGGGAATGTCATGGACCAGGGGAAAGAGCAGATCGTGAAGGGCCTCAACCGCGATCTCGCGCCCGGGGTTCATCTCGCGGCCGCTGTGCAGCAGGTGCAAGGGCTCTCGGTTCACCCTCGTCGCACCAACATCCGGCTTCGCGCTCAGGCAGACGCGATCGCCAAGCTTACCGTCAAACAGGGTCAATGAAAACAGACGAGGGCCTTATCCGTGCCGTAGGCGTGCGCGCGCTGACCGCGGCGATCATCAACTTTACGGTGGGCGCGGGAATTTTTGTTCTTCCAGCTGTCGTCGCGGGCAAAATCGGGAATGCCGCACCCATCGCGTACGTGGTCTGCGGTGTGGCGATGGCGCTCATCGTGTCGTGTTTTGCGTCTGCCGGAAGCCGCGTATCGCTAACGGGCGGCACTTACGCTTACGCTGAAGTCGCGTTCGGGCCATATGTCGGATTCATGGTTGCGATGCTCCTCTGGTTTGGATCTAACGTGATGGCGTCTGCGGCAGTGGTAAACGTATTCGTCGATTCGCTCGCGCAGTTCGTTCCCTCGCTCGCAAACAAGGCTGTGAAGGACGTGGTCATCGTTGCTGTGTATGGGGGGTTGGCCGTGCTCAACATTCGCGGCGTGAAAATCGGAAGCCGCGTTGTTCAAACGGTCACGGTAGCGAAGATTCTGCCACTGCTGATCCTCGTTGCATTTGGTTTCTTCGCGATCATTAGCGCTAACCTCACCTGGCCCTCGATGCCGCCAGTCGCAGACCTGGCGCGCACGTCCACGGTGCTGATCTTCGCGTTCCTGGGAGTAGAATCTGCCCTGACGCCGAGTGGAGAAGTGAAGGATCCAGCGCGAACGGTGCCTCGTTCGATCTTCCTCGCGTTGCTGATCACTACAGTTCTCTACATTGCGATTCAGGTCGTTTCACAGGGAATTCTTGGTGCGGAGCTCGCCACCAACACGAAAGCCCCGTTGGCTGAAGCGGCGGGCCGCGCGCTTGGAAGCGCCGGCAAGTCGCTGGTTCTCATTGGAGCCGCGATCTCGACGTTCGGCTACGTCGCCGGCGACATGCTTGCGTCACCGCGGGGCGTGTACGCGCTTGGCCGAGATGGACTGCTTCCGGCAATGACGTCCAGAATCAACAAGAAATTCGCGACCCCACACGTTGCGATTATCGTGCACGCCGTCTTTTGCGCGGCTTTCGCGTTGTCCGGCACGTTCGTGACTCTCTTGATAGTCTCGGTTCTGGCAGCATTGACGGTGTATGTCGTTTGCTGCCTGGCGACGATTCAGCTTCAGCGAAAGAATGTCCGCGCCGAGGGAGCGACCCCGTTCAATGTGCCAGGTGGTCCGGTCGTTCCAATTCTGGCAACCGCCATGGTCCTCTGGCTCATGAGCAGCTCAACGAAGCAGGAGTTTCTGGCGATGGCGGCAATGGTCGCTGTTCTAACGGTTTTGTTTTTCGCAATGCGCATGAGACGCACGTCTTCCCCCACACTCTCATAGGTGACTACAAGGATGATTTCAATCAGGACCATCGCCCTCGGAGCGATTTGCTTTGCATTAGCTGGCGTTGCCAAGGCACAGCAACCCATCGACAGCGCGTACTCGGCGCAGATCAAAGCGCTGACACCAACCGATCCCCACTGGAAATTCACAACAGAGCTGGTCGAGACACTGCCAGCGTCGAGCACCGTTCCGACTCCGCTCAAAGTTCTCGGCTACGTTCCGGGAACGATTGGAAAACTCTCCCACGTCGCCGAGATCAACAAATACTTCAATGAAGTAGCGAAGTCGTCGCCGAGGACGAAGTTGTTCTCGTTTGGAAAGAGTGATGAGGGGAGGGAGATGATCGGGCTTGTCATCGCTGATGAGGCCACGATCCAGAATCTGGAGAGCTATCGCACTCAGCTGGCGCGTCTTGCCGATCCGCGCGGCCTGAATGAAGCCGACAAGGCAAAGCTGATCAGCGACGCAAAGCCGATTTACTGGCTTTCTGGGTCGATCCACTCCACAGAAACGGGAAGTCCCGAGATGCTGATGGAGCTTGCCTATCGCCTTGCGGTGGATGAGTCACAGAACTCGAGAGAGATTCGCAAGAACGTCATCACCATCATCACGCCTGTCAGTGAAGTGGACGGCCGCGATCGCGTGGTCGACGCAGACAAGGAAGCGAGACAGCTCAGGCTCGGACCTGGCGGCGTCCCGCTCATCTACTGGGGCAAGTACACCGCGCACGACAACAATCGCGACGGCATGGTGCTGTCGCAGAAGCTGTCGCAGAACA
>JBDUEH010000265.1:0-4296 GCA_040002555.1 Gemmatimonadales bacterium
GCCAGGACAATCCCCATTTGTCTTTGCACCAGCCGCACATGCTCTCCTCGCCGCCGTTGCCGACGATCGCGTTCCAGTAGCGATCCGTTTCGGCCTGGTCAACGGTTGCGATTTGAAAGGAGAACGCTTCGTTGTGCTTGAAAGCGGGGCCGCCGTTGAGCCCGAGGCACGGAACGCCCAGTACGGTAAACTCGACGGTCAGGACGTCTCCCTTCTTCCCGGACGGAAAGTCTCCCGGCGCGATGTGTACTGCTCCGACGGACGAGTCGGGAAAAGTCTCTGCGTAAAACCGGGCCGCTTCCTCGGCGTCGCGATCGTACCAAAGGCAAATCGTGTTCTTTGCTGGCTCTGTCATATCATTTCTCCATCGAGACGGTGAAGCCTTCTTCGCGCAAGATTTTGACCAGAGCGTGGAGATCTTCCCCGGTCGATATGGGCATGGAACACGTCGCTCGGCATTCCGCGTATCGGGCAGCAACGCTCTCGCCTTTCCCATCTTTGTATTATAAAGTACTTTGACTGACTTCAGATGCATCGGCCGGACTACTTGATCCGCTCTGCCGTTCCTCACAAAACTACCGCAAACTCGCGGCACTCATGACGCAGCCGACCAGCGAATTTCTCGAGCTCCAGGCCGCACTCGCCGGAGAATATTCACTCCAGCGCGAGATCGGCCGTGGTGGAATGGGAGTTGTGTACCTCGCCCGAGACGTTCAACTCGATCGTGACGTGGCGATCAAGGTTCTCCCGACGCATCTCGCGTCTCTCTCCACTGCACGCGAACGGTTCGTACAAGAAGCGCGCACCGCTGCCGGACTCTCTCATCCGCACATCGTCCCGATTCATCGCGTGGGCGAGGCGGACGGTTTCGTTTTCTTCGTCATGAGCTATGTCGAGGGCGAGACACTTGGGGAACGACTCCGCGCGCAAGGGCCGCTCCCACCGGCGGATGCTTCGCGCGTGATGCGCGAGGTCGCATGGGCACTCGCGTACGCGCATGGACGCGGCATAGTGCATCGTGACATCAAGCCGGACAACATCCTTCTCGAAAACGGCACCGGCCGCGCGATGGTCACTGACTTCGGCATTGCCCACGGCGGTGCACGCACAGCGTTGACCGATATCGGGAAAATCATGGGAACCGCGCACTTCATGAGTCCCGAGCAGGGCGCGAACAAACCTCTCGACGGGCGAAGCGATATCTACTCGCTCGGTGTGGTCGCATATCTCGCAGTAAGCGGACGACTTCCTTTCGAAGAACAGAGCGTGCCCACGCTGATTGCCAGACAGTCTTTGGAAACACCGCCGAGTTTGATGAGCATCGCGCCTGGCGTTCCGTCAGCACTCGCTGCAGCCATCGATCGCTGCCTCGATCGCGATCCGGCCAGCCGCTTCCCGGATGGCGAGACATTGGCAGCATCACTCGCTCCTTCATCCGATGCGCGTTCTGTTCTGCCGCCAATGTTGAGAGCCTGGCTCACCGCCACAAACCCGCTCACGGTTCCGTACCTCGGCTGGTCCGCAGGATTCAGCGTGCTCATGCTTGGCAACATCTACGGAATGGTGACCGGCAACCCTGGCTCGAGAATCGGCAATGTCGCAACGCTCTTTGCCATTGCGTCATTGCCGATCTTTCCTCTCGTTGGATTTCACATCAATCAGGGGAGAAAGCAATTCCTCGCTGGATACACACTCGCCGACCTGCGCTCCGCGCTACAGCTCGCGCAGAAGGAACGGAACGAGAGTGCTGCGCTTACGCGCGACAACGAACAGAGCACCGCTCTCAAGGCACTACAGCTTGGAACGATCGCGTCGGCCGCCTGGCTGGCGGTTACAGTCGGACTCCTGATTCTCGGGACGATTCATGAGAATCGGACCGCGCTTGGATGGATCTTCACGCCGGTCGGAACGACGCTGCTTCTCGGTGCCCTCAGCAATGCGCTCGACGTGCAGTTCATTCCCACGAAAATCCGCAGCTGGTGGCAGGCCGGGATCCGCGATCGTCTCTGGAACACCAGCATTGGCGAGTGGCTTGCGCGCCGTCTCGGAGCGCCTGCGCAATCTCGAGCGGTTGGCGGCGGAGTGTTCCGGCCAACCGAAGCAGCCCTCGGCCTCGCCGCATCGGAGCTTTTCGCGGCGCTGCCGGAAAGTTACCGCGTCGAGCTCTTCGAACTTCCCTCGATTGTTGCAGCGCTCGAAGCTCGCGCTGCCGAGGCGCGAGCGGAGGTGGATGTTGTCACAGCACTCGCTCGGCCTGGATCCGACGATACAGCGATGCTCGAAAGGCGGCAACGGAAAGCATCGGCAAATCTGGCCGCGAGTGTCGGCGCACTGGAGAGAATCAGGCTCGACCTTTTGAAACTGAATGCCGGTGCTGGCGATCTGAAACCGCTAACCACGTTGATCGAGCACTCACAGCTAGTCAGTCAGGAAGTCAAACGACTTGCAGAAGCGGAACAGGAGGTGGAGGACGCCATAGAGCGACGGTATCCCTAACGTGTCGAGCTGGGTTGTTGTCGTCCTCTAACCGGTTTCCCCGGCGTGACACCTGCCACTAAGCTCGACTGTCGAACCACGAACGTCCCGTTCACCAACACGTGGACGATTCCGTCCGAGTATTGCGCTGGCTCCTCGAACGTCGCGCGATCGATGACGCGCGAGGGATCGAACACCACGAGGTCGGCGTCGGCTCCAACCTGCACGCGCCCCTTTCGCTTCATGTCCGGATCGATACGCTCGAGCCGGCGCGCCGGAAGCAGTGTCATCTTTCGTAAACCGTCCATCAGCGATATCACTCCGCGCTCTCGCACGAATCGCCCGAGAATCCGCGCGTGCGTCCCCGCGCTTCGTGGATGCCCGATCGGCACGCCGTTCTGAATCAGAAACCCACCGTCGCTCGCGACCATGACATGTGGATCACGGTATGCCTGGTCGGCCGCACCTTCGGGAATGCTGAAGATGACCGCGAGCCCTCCCTGCTTCCGGTAACGCTCGAAGGTTTCCGCCGTCAGGCGCTCCCCCGTTGCGGCCCAGAGAATGTCCTTGTAACTGATTCCGAGGCGTTCCTGGAACCCGGGATCGAAAATCGCGCTCTGGAGAAATGTTGCGCCGGCCGTATAGGGGTATGCTTCGGTTGTCACGTCGAGACCACGAGAGCGCGCCCCGTCGATCAAGTCGAGCAATATCGGCGTGGCGCCGAGTCCCATACTCGTCACGTGGACAACGTGCAGCGATGCGCCGGTCGCCGCTGCGTCGGCGATCACCTCTTGCACGGAGGTTACACCACCGGCGTTCTCGAGCAGTCCGGCAAAACGCACATGCACGAACACAGTTGCGTGATGATGCGCCGCCACGCCAAAGGCGCTCAGGATCTCCTCGCGCGTCGCCGCCGGTGTGTAGTTGATACCCATACCAATGCCCAGCGCGCCATCGTTGAGCGCCGCGTCGAGCCGACGATCCAGCTCCGGAAGACGTCCATGTTCAATCGGCGATCGGACGAACGCGCCAGTCTTGCTGATGACGTCGGAACCTTCGCCAGTAGAATCGCCGTCGAGCATTGCCCGACGCGCACCGATATGACTGGCCGACACGCCGTAGTTGATCAGCGACTTGCCTTGCCGCTTGCTATACCACGGCGCAACAGGATACGTGCCGATCTCCAACTCGAGCGCGGTCGTCACGCCATCGCGCGCCAGGTATTTGTAGTTGGTCGAATCCTGACCATGCGCGTGGAGATCGATGAAGCCCGGTGAGACGACGAGTCCTTTGACGTCCACAGTGTCGCGCGCAATGGGGACAGCGATCGTCACCGAAACGATTTTCCCGCCTTTGATCCCGACCGAGCGGACGGCGTCGAGATTCGTTTCAGGATCGAGCACGCGTCCACCGACGAGGACGACATCGAGAACGTTCGGGCGTTGCGCCGACGCGTGATGATGTGGTCCTGCGATACAGCCCAGCACCAGAATTGATAGAACGCGGCGCCTTGTCATGATTACCCCTAGTGCTGGAACGCAAGTGCTTTGCGCACACTCGTGTCGTCATCGAACATCAACCACTCGACCACAGATACAGGCAGGCTGCCATAGCTAATCAACGCATCGTGGAACGCGCCCAACTGAAATCGGTCACCCTGTTTCTCACGATATCGGCCGAGGAGGCGCATGATCTGCCATTTGCCAACCATGTATCCGATTTTCTGTGATGGCGATGCTGCCGCACCGGCGGCTTCTCCGGTCGCTGCTTCTTTATCAAGTCCCCCGCCTTCCATGAAATAGTTCACCGCCTGCGGGAACG
>JBDUEH010000266.1:0-4284 GCA_040002555.1 Gemmatimonadales bacterium
GCCCGCCTCCTGCTCAGAGGCGAGGCACCGTGTACGGATGGGATTCCCTCGTGCTGCTTCAGCATCTTCTTGATGACGGCCTGTCGAAGACGGCCATTGCCCAGCGCCTCGGCGTCAGCCGGGGCGTGATCTACCACTGGCTCAGGACCGGCCAGCTCACCCGGGACGTCGACACCCCGGGCCCGCGCCAATACACCCCGCGCCCCACGCAGCTCGATCCCTACACAGCGATCATTACGGCGCGCCTGGCGACCTATCCCGAGCTGTCTGCCGTGCGGCTGTTCGACGAGGTCCGCGCCGCCGGCTACCCGGGCGGCATCACCCAGGTGCGCGACTACGTCGCCCGCGTGCGGCCCCGGCCGGAGCCCGAGCCACTCGTGCGGTTCGAGACCGCGCCGGGCCACCAGGCGCAGGTCGACTTCGCCGAGTTCCGCCTGCCGTGGGGGAAGCGCTATGCGCTCGTCGTCGTGCTCGGCTACTCGCGCGTACTCTGGCTCAAGTTCTATCCCCGCCAGACGCTGGCGACGGTGATTGCTGGACTGGAGGATGCCTTCGCGTACTTCGGCGGCGTGCCGACCGAGTTGCTGTTCGATCAGATGAAGGCGGTGATCATCGAAGACCAGCGACTCGACGGGGGCAAGCTCCTAGAAAATCCGGAGTTCCTCCGGTTTGCGGCGCACTGGGGCTTCCGCGTGCGCGCCTGTCGCCCCTACCGCGCGAAGACGAAAGGCAAAGTCGAGCGCCCAATCCGCTACCTCCGGAGCAATTTCTTCTACGGGCGTGAGTTCATCGGTGATGCGGATCTCGACGCGCAGTGTCGCGCGTGGCTCGAGGACGTGGCGAATGCGCGGGTCCATCGCACGACCGGGTGCGTGCCGCGCATGCGCTTCGAGACGGAGGAGCGCATGCACCTGCAGCCGCTCGCCGAGCGAAGCTATCGCCCGCTCGTCCTGCCGCCGGCGCGCGTCATTCGACGCACCCTCCCGCATCTCTTCGCGCCGATGGTGCCCACCGTCGACGTGGAGCGGCGCGGGCTCGCGGCGTATCGGCAACTCGCCGATGCGCTCACCGAGGAGGTGGCCTGATGAAAGCCGTCCCCTCGCGACGGGATCACCTCCGCGCGCAGCTCGCGGATCTCAAGATGCCCGGCGCGCTCGAAGCTCTCGACGACATCCTCGCCGGCCTCGATGGTGGCACGCTCACTGCGCCCGCCGCGCTCGACGCCCTGCTGCAAGCACAGATCGCCCTCCGCAATCATCGGCGGCTGGACGCCGCCATGCGCTCCTCGCGGCTCCCCGCCGTGAAGACGCTCGCCGACTTCGACTTCTCCTTTCAGCCGTCGGTCAAGCGCGAGCAACTCGACAGCCTGCACACGCTCGGCTTCCTCGAGCGGAAGGAGAACGTCGTCTTCCTCGGCCCGCCCGGCGTCGGCAAGACGCACCTGGCGATCTCGCTCGCCATCGCCGCCGCCGAGAGCGGGCGGCGCGTCTACTACGGCACGCTGGGGGACCTCATCACATCGCTCGAAGAGGCGAGTCAGGCGGGCCGGCTCCTGCACCGCATGAAGACGCTCAGCTTTCCATCGCTCCTCATCGTCGACGAGATCGGCTACCTCCCCATCAGTCGCACCGGCGCGATGCTCTTCTTCCAGCTCATGTCCCGTCGGTACGAGCACGCCTCCACGGTGCTGACGTCGAACAAGGGCTTCGAGGAGTGGGGCGAGATCTTCGGCGACGAGGTCATGGCCGCCGCGCTGATCGACCGGCTCGTCCATCACTGCCACATCGTCAACATCCGCGGCAACAGCTACCGGATGCGCCACCACGCCGAGCTCCATCGCGCGCTCGGGACCGTCCGCTCGGCTGACACCCCACCCCGGTCTCGCTCACGCACGAAGGAGGCTCAAGCGACCTGACGGCTCGCCCCCACCCCCGCCCAACGTGTGCAATTTTGGCCGGTGAAAGTGTGCAATTCTATTCCGGTGTTGACACTTGATGTTCAGAGGTACATTTGTTTGAGGGGTCATAGCTGATCGGATGGTCGCGGTAGTGTGTTCGTTGCACTAGCGAGGAAAGTCCGGGCTCCATGGACAAGCTGCCAGGTAACGCCTGGGCATGGTTCGAATTGCTCATCAGTGCTACCGATGCGTATTCGATCATGACGGCCAGTGCCACAGAAAACAAACCGCCCGTAGGTGTTTCATTGCCCAAGGGTAAGGGTGAAAAGGTGGGGTAAGAGCCCACCGCGTTCATGGCAACATGGACGGCACGGTAAACCCCCGCTGGAGCAAGGCCAAATAGGTGGCGAGGGACTGTCCTTCCCGACCAAGACGCCACGGGTAGGCTGCTAGAGGGTATGGGTGACCATGCTCCAAGAGAAATGACCGTCCGGATGAGGGTTTTTGTACTCGTCTGACAGAACCCGGCTTACAGATCAGTTATGAGCCCCTTCCCTGCAATCAGCCCCCTACATCAAGATTTGGATGTAGGGGGCTGATTGGCGTCAGCGAGTTGAATCACTCGATTCGTAGAGAATCAGTCGTTGCTTCTGGAGAGGACGTGATGAGTCAGTGGATACGTTTGCGGGAATTCATACTCGCCAGCTCATTATGCGCTTGCGCGACATATAACCCGGTTCCATCGACACCACCTTCTGCGACTCCGACTCCTGTAAAAACTTTGGACTCTGTACACACGAATACCGTGCCTGACGCAAATATTTTTCAGCCAGGCAACATGCGGTATACAGTCCAGCTGCAATCAGTCACACAAACCGCAGCTGGGGATTCTATTCCCCGTGTAGATTCGTCGCGTTTGTCGGCAGTTCTTTTGGCAAACTATTCATTGATACCACAGTCGCGATTTATTCACAGCTTAATGAAAACCGACTCGGTTTCTTTCACGACGTTTACTGCCCCGACTACATCATCTACGGTACTGCCTAACCAGTCATACTCCATGGATATCGATCCACTGATCGGAAGGGTTACCGTTATTCGCGCTGTACAACCGTGTGTCCAAGAAATCGCCGAAGGACCATTTCGTGGAGATGAAATAACTCCGGCAATTCCATTGAATGATCAACAATCATGGACAGATACTTCCACATACTCGCTTTGTCGGTCCGGAGTATTGCTGCAATTCACGCGAACATCCAGGTACCGACGCGACATGGTGTCTCTGCCACCGGTCAGCGATTCATTGTTCCAGGTTTTTCGCGAAGTCGATGTCGTTATTACCGGAAACGGATCACAATGGCAACAAAAAGTCGAAGCCATGGGGCATGGTATATCGGCTGATACTCTCTGGATTCGATCTGATAAAACTCGACTTCAGAGAATCTCGGGTTCAGCTAGACTCGAGGTGTCCTTCAAGTCGGCACTTCGATCTCAACATTTTGTGCAGACGACAGTTACTCGAATCAGAGCACAATAGCAGATCGACTCTTAGCAGGCTGCTGAAATAGTGAGCCCGTCATCCTCACGCCAAGTGCGCATGCACGGAGCCGAGTCAGAGCAGCCCGTTCTCTTCAGACTACGTCGCGCTCGAGGCGCGCGTCCTCGGCGATCATTCACTCCGCGCGATGTGCGCCCTGCTTGAGCCGGTGCTCCGCGAGCTCATCCCGCGCTTCGGTGTGGCGCGCCACGACGTCTACCAAGAACCGGGACCGGGCTCGTCACGGGCAGCGTGAGCAAGGCGTTTTTCGCCGCGGTTGTGCGGCAGGCCGACACACGCGTCGGTGACCGACCCCAACGCCCAGCTTACGCGTAAAGGCCCCAAGAGAGCGGCGGTGCTGTAGCGTACCAAGCGAGAGTGCTGACCGACAACCGGCACGGGCTTGTCGTCGCCTACGGCCGTCGGCACCACATGCAGCTCTCCTGTACGCCAACATGTTACCCAAGCTATCACAGCGCATCGCCGGAGCCAAATCGACGGATGGACGACGCACCACTGGAGCTACGCCGAGAGTCAGCGGCGTCGGCTGAACCGACTGCCCGCGCGGCTAACGCCGCCCACCGGAGCATGGGTACGTCCATCTGTTCAGCGGGAAGCGATCTCAAATTTCAATCCTGTTTCGGCAGCTTGCTAGAGGTTCTCAGGCTCAGTCCATTAGCCTGAGAGGCATTACCAGACAGAGATACGAGGCAGGATCAGACCAACCTTCAGGTTCAACCGTCGCAGCTCGCTCAGGAGCTTTAAGAGTCAATCGAACCTCTTCAGTTGGCATATATCGTAGGATCTCAAGTAGGTAATTCGCATTAAATCCAATATCTATCTGGTCGCC
>JBDUEH010000267.1:0-4246 GCA_040002555.1 Gemmatimonadales bacterium
AGTGATGCTCGGCGCCGAGCGTAAGTCGATGGTGATGAAGGATGAGGAGCGGAAGCTGACGGCGTATCACGAAGGCGGACACGCTGTTTGCACGATCAAGACGATAGGCAACGATCCGTTGCACAAGGTCACGATTGTTCCGCGCGGTCGCGCACTTGGACTTGCATTCACGCTGCCTGAAGACGATCGCGTGTCGATCACACGTGAGCAACTCGAGGCGCATCTCGTTCGCATGTATGGTGGACGCGTCGCCGAAGAGCTCGTGTTTGGACGCAATCGCGTTACGACCGGTGCATCGAGCGACATTCAGCAGGCTACGACGCTGGCTCGCCGGTACGTGAGCCAGTGGGGATTGTCGGATGCGGTCGGGCCCATCCTGGTGGGCGACAACGAGCAGGAACTCTTCCTCGGCCGGGAGATTCAGACTCGCCGCGAGGTATCGGAGCGCACGGCTCAGCTCGTCGATTCGGAAGTGTCACGCGTGATCAAGGAAGCGTACAATCGCGCCAAGGACACTCTTACGGAGAATCTCGACCTGCTCCATCGCGTTGCTGCGGCTCTTCTCGATCGAGAGACGCTCACCGGCGCAGAAGTGCAGATGCTGTCACGTGGTGAGACGCTGCCGCCGCAGGTTCCGCCACCAACGTACCCCTTGACGCCAGTTCAGGAAACCCTGTCGATTCCGGCAAAGCCGGCCAAGCCGCCACTCTTTGGTGGACCGGAGGTCGCTCCGGCGTGATCCGGCTAAGGCGCGGCGCGTGCAGGGGATAGAGAGGTTTTGTGTGAAGGGCTTCAATGGAAGTATTGCCATGCCGGCCATTTCCCTTCGACTCGGACACTAGTTGTCATGGCAATACTTCCATAAAATCCCTGCACACGAAACATCTTTATCCTCCGACGGTCTGGCAGGTAGGCTCGCGGGAAATAGATCTCGATCATCCGATTGTGATGGGCATTCTCAACGTTACCCCCGACAGCTTCAGCGACGGGGGTAATTTTTTTTCGTATGAGAAGGCCGTTGAGCACGCGGCGGAAATGATTGCCGATGGTGCGGACATCATTGATGTCGGCGGAGAGTCAACCCGGCCGGGCGCGACCATCGTTGAAGATACTGAGGAAATCAGGCGAGTGGTTCCGGTGATCGCGGAGATTCGTCAAAGATTTCCGGATGTGAAAATCTCGATCGACACCACTAAGTCGTGCGTCGCGTTAGCGGCGATTAAAGCGGGCGCGGATATGGTGAACGATGTCTCGGCGTTTCGTCTCGATTCGAAAATGCCGGAGGTCGTTCGCGAAGCCGGCAGCGGTGTGATCCTCATGCATTCGCGCGGTGAAATAGAAGACCTGGCGAGTTATGCGCACGCGGGCTACGAAGGCGATGCGGTCGTGACCATCATTGAAGAGCTTTCGGCGAGCGCCGGACTGGCGCTATCGAGCGGAATTGCAAAGGATCGGATCGTTCTCGATCCGGGGTTTGGTTTTTCTAAAGTTAGTGCGACGTCGATGGAGCTTCTCTCTCGGCTCACCGAGCTGGTTGCGATTGGGTTTCCCGTGCTGGTCGGCGTTTCGCGAAAGCGATTCGTGACTGAGGTGATGCTGAGAGTTGATGACAACTTGGTCGGTGACACCAAATCTGCATCGCTATCAATAAAGGATCGCGATGTCGGGACAGAAGCTCTCAACGTTGTGGGACTGCTTAACGGCGCGAGGATCTTCAGGGTGCACAATGTGCGAATGGCGAGGCGCGCGCTCGATGCAGTCTGGCCGATCATAACGACACGGACGGTCGACGCCGACTGAGGCCGGTATCAGCAGGAAGGCTCAACCGTTACATTGGTGGTCGAAAGTGATCAAGGTGAGCGTGCTGTACCCGAACAAGCCTGATACACACATTGACCGCCGCCGAAGGTTCCGCGCGATGCACTGGGCTGCGCATACATTCTCCCGCATCCCATGTCAAACTCAATCGTGGTGATTCCATGCTATAATGAGGCTGAGCGCCTGGATACGGCGGCGTTCAGCGCTTTCGCGGCAGCGATTCCGGACGTCCGACTTCTGTTCGTGGACGACGGAAGCACGGATGACACCCTGATGGTCCTTGAGCAGCTTCGGGAATCAAATCCAACCCAGCTCCTGACGCGATCGCTTCCGGAAAACCGCGGCAAGGCCGAAGCTGTCCGGCACGGTCTGCTCGAGGCGTGCGCCGCTCACCCCGATTACGTGGGGTTCTGGGACGCCGACCTTGCGACGCCGCTGGAAGACATTCCGGTGTTCACGAAGCTGATGGATGATCGGCCGGGCATCGAGATGGTATTCGGGTCGCGCGTCAATCTCCTGGGCAGACATGTCCACCGGAATCTTGTCCGGCACTACCTGGGTCGGGTGTTCGCGACTGCGGCGGCTGCCACACTCGGAGTGGGGATCTACGATACACAATGCGGCGCCAAGCTTTTCCGTGTGACGGACGGTTTCGTGTCTCGTCTGCAGGAGCCGTTCATCGGGGGCTGGATCTTCGACGTGGAGATGATCGCGCGGGAGATTCGGGCCCGACGGGCGAGCGATCTTCCTCCGGTGCGCGACGTCATATTTGAGTATCCGTTGATGGTTTGGCGCGACGTGAAGGGCTCGAAGCTCCGGCTCACGGATTGGTTCGTTGTTGCTGCGACCCTGGCGAGGATCTATTGGAAGTACATCGGACCAGGGAGCCGGACTCTTGCCCAATCACATGGCTGACGACCTGGCCCCGCCCCGCATCGAGGGAACCAGTCGGGCATTTGCAGCGGTACTGAACACTCTCAGGACATCAGTCCGGCGGCTTCGAACCAACGATCTCCAGGTAAGCACAGCGCGCAAGGTGGGAATCACTCTGCTGATGCTGGTGCCGTTCTCGGCGATCGTGTTTCTGCTGCGGCTGAGGCACGCGGTGAAGGGGCCGATCAGGGTTGATGCACCCGCGACCGATGGTCTGATGTTCGAGTGCCATCCTCCGGACATGATTCAGTTGTACCTGTGGGTCTTCGGTATCTGGGAGCCTGACATCACGCACCTGGTTCGGAGCCGTCTGACTTCTGGCGACGTGTTTGTGGATGTTGGGGCGAATATCGGATATTTCACACTGCTGGCTTCGGGCAGGATCGGTGTGGAAGGAACGGCGGTCGCGGTCGAAGCATCGCCCGCGGTATTTGCTCACCTTAATGATTCGCTTCGGCGAAACGGGGAGCCGGGAAATATTCGTACTGTGAACATGGCGGCGGCAGCACAGGCCGGTTCGCTTCCGATCTATGGGGGCCCGGGCCACAACACCGGCCTTTCGAGCACAGTCGAACGTTGGGGCAGGCCGCAGCAGGCGACGGTCGAAGCGTTACCGCTCGACGAAATTCTCCTGCAGCACGAACTCGCCGGCGCTCGTGTCGTGAAAATCGACGTCGAGGGTGGAGAAGACCAGGTGCTCGCGGGAATGACCAAGATGATTCGCGAAGCGCCACCGAGCCTCGAGATACTTCTGGAGCTTTCGCCACGCTGGTGGCGCGACAAGACGAAGCGCCCGATCGACGTTCTTCGGCCATTTCTTGATTCCGGCTTCAACGTCTATAAGATGGAGAACAACTACTGGCCCTGGCGCTACATGTGGCCTGCCTGCGTGAGGGCTCCGCGCAGGATGCGCGATGGCCTGGAACGGCGTGACAGACGAATAGACCTGGTGCTCTCCCGCACGGATTCCGAGTCTCTCTGAGATGAGGGATTCGATCGAGTTCAGAGAAAGAGCGAGCGCTGCCGTTTTCGGAATAGTTGGCGCGCTGATCCTTTCGGTTTCTTATCTGCTCGCACGATCCGGTTTCGTCAATCCAGTCTTTCCGGTCGTAGTAACGCTCGGTGTCGCTCTCTTCATCATATGTGGGCCCCTCTATGCGTCCTCTCACCTGACCGTTTATAGGGTCGCAGCCGATACGCCCGAATGGTGGAAATGCCAGCCATTCCTGTCTATTGTCGCCATCGCGCTGACTGCTTTTGCCGGGATGAGTGCGGACCGACTCGGCGCGGCGCCATCCATTCTGATAATGGCGCTTGGAGTGATTGCGGCGGTCTGGGTAATGGTTCGCTGGTTAAGGGCAATCGGGCTGGCAGGCGCACTGGCAATACTCGGATCCGCGGTACTCTTTTTCGGATGGGCGGGGGGGGTCGCATGGGGCGCGCGTCACAAGCATCCGCTGTTTCAGGAGGCGCTGGCCACCAGCGGCAACGTTCA
>JBDUEH010000268.1:0-4215 GCA_040002555.1 Gemmatimonadales bacterium
CTTCGTCCTGGCCGAGCAGGGCGAGGAGAAGATGGAGGTCGTAGACAACGGGGTTTCCGGCGCGGCGGGCGATTGAAACCGCGTCGTTCAGCGCTTCGCCGGACTTTACTGTAAGTCGATCTTGATTGATCATGGACTTGACTCGTGCAATGTGAATGCCCCGCTAGTCTGCCAGGTTGGCCGAGTCTCGCACAAAAGAAGAGCGCGCCCCCGGAGGAGCGCGCTCAAAGTGCTACTTTCTGACTGAACTAGCCAATCGAACCGGCTATTTCGACACGAGCATTTTTTTTACCAGCGGTTTACCATCGACTTCGAGACGGTACAGATAGACGCCCGATGCAACTTCCTGCTGCGTCTTCTCGTCGTGCCCGTCCCAGTAAGCGATGTACTGACCGCAGGTCAACATCACCTTATCGACTGCTTCTCCCCCAGCAACATTCCCCGATCCGCCTTGCAGAACCGGCACAGCAACAGGCTGGGCCAGCACATTGAAAACCCGCAAGCTAACGCGGTACAACCGGCTCGGATCCGAACATGATGCGCCTCCTCCGACGCTGAACGGAATCCTTGTGTCCGGATTAAACGGGTTCGGATAATTCTGACCGAGCTCCAATCCGGCGCCTTGCGCTCTGCCGGTTTGGGGTGAAACTCCCTGAGCCGACAGATTGCCTGGCATGAACGCGCTGAGGGTTAGCACCACTAGTGCAACCCACAGATGTTTCATTTGTTACTCCACTGCTGACAAAGAAAGTTTTAGAAAAAATCCCCTTTTGGAATACTGTGTGTACGGATGTTCGCTTCGGCCCAACCTAGGGTCATTATGACATGGTGTCAAGAACTCTAAGCCCTTGAATGGCACCCTTTTACCGCATCACGACTAACTCGATACAGCCATCGGTCGTACCGCCCGCCCTGCCTGCCGCCTTTCTGTTACCCCTTTGCGGTCGCAAAATTCCAGAAAAGGGATCAGGTACTTCCTTGAAACCCCCAAAACCTCTCGAAGCTCCGCCGGGGAGTAAACTCGCCCGACTTCGAGCCGGGAACGCATCCCTGCCACGATTCGAGCGACCTCCTCACTGGAGTAGTAGCGATCGTCGGAAACACGCTCCAATTGACCGTCCCTCTCCAGCTTTCTCACCAGCGCTGCCGTTTTTCCACCGAACTTCAACTCCAGCTCCGCCAGCGTCGGCGGCTCCGACGGCTGTTTGCAAATCTCGTGCATGATCTCGACGCTGAGGCCCTGCTCCACGTCACCTAATGTTAATTTCCAACCCGCCGGACGAACCAGCGACCCGGAAACCTCGATTCGTTTCGACTCTATCAACTTGTCCAGCGCCCAGCCAACCAGTTCCGAGCTTTTTCCTGCAGCCAGTCTGATTGCCTGAAGTGAGACACCGGCTTCGAGCGGATGGTTTGCGACTCCGACCTCCACTAGCGATTCGAATCGAGTCATAAGTTCGTTAGCGCACAAATGCGCGTAACTCCATGGGCCGATGATGACCGCATCGATTTCCTCGAGTCGCTTACTCACTTGCCGAGGCGTCAATCCGGTTCGTATCGGCAACTTCGCAACCTCGGCACCTTTTACTCCGGCGTTCTGGAGAAGTGCATCGACCGTCGCCCCAACACCATCCGACAGATCGATCTCGACAGAGTTTTTCCTCGGCCGAATTCGTATGTCGGAAAACGCGTAGGGATCGATAACCGTTCCACCTCCGATCGTTCTCGCTGGCGAGGGCAACCTGAGAACAAAGCGATCTCCCCCGCGCGCGATGACCGGACTTGCAAGGCGAATCCGGACGTGACGTACGTTGCCGTCGCTCGCGCTATCTCTGATTGCGACAATCTTCGCTTCTGTTTCGGTCGTTCCGAGATGGAACAGAACTCGAGTTCTGGGCGCGACCCGATGATCGTCGCTGTTGAGCCGGACGAAGGCTTCGAGATCGCTTGTTGGAACCCACGCTGGCGCGGCAACGAGAACGCTGCCACGCTCGACCGCTTCAAGATCGACTCCGGCCAATGCAATCGCCGTCCGATGTCCGGCCGACGCATTGGTAGCGGGTTGACCATGGTGTTGAATTCCACGAACGCGAGCCGTCTTTCCGGAAGGATGCATGATCAACGTTGCATCACGCTGAATTGAGCCGCTCCATACGGTCCCCGTGACTACGGTGCCTGTGCCCTTGATCGTAAACGCGCGATCGATGGGCAACCTGAAGAGATCTTCATCACCAGTTCGTTCGGGGACGGACCGGGCTGCATTTGCGAGGGCACGCTTCAGGTCGGCGATACCAGCGCCCGTCTTCGCCGAGGCGGGAATGATCGCGGCACCAGAAAGAGGCGTCGGCGCGAGGAGCGCTTCGATTTCTTCAACCTGAAGCGCAAGCCAGTCCTCATCGACGAGGTCACACTTGGTCACGGCGATAACGCCTCGCGTAACACCCAGCCAGGACAGGATCTCGAGATGTTCAGCGGTCTGCGGCATCACGCCCTCATCGGCCGCAATGACTACAAGGGCAACGTCAATTCCACTCGCTCCCGCAAGCATCGTTCGGATGAACGCTTCGTGGCCTGGAACATCTACGATTCCAACGGTCCCAATCCCGTCAAGCTGAAGCGGTGCAAACCCAAGGTCGATGGTTATGCCCCGCCGTTTTTCTTCTGGAAGCCGGTCAGTGTCGACTCCCGTCAGCGCCCGAACGAGCGAAGTCTTTCCATGATCGATATGACCGGCGGTTCCGAGAATCACGCCGCGGTCCAGGCTCCCAGCTCCCACACCTTGAAGGCACGAAGCTCTTTCTCGCCGCCGAGGTGTTCGAGGAAGAATTCACGAAGGAGCCGCTGGTGTGCTTTTGCTTCAGACGGATCTTCAACCCTGGCGCCCCCACCTGAAGTCCACTCGCGCATCGCATTGCGGGCACGGGGCGGAAGGACTCTGCTACCTGCAGCGAGGGCTCCGCAGTTCGCACACAAAGCGCCGCCGGCGGAGTGCGAGAATACCACTCTCGCGGAAGCATCGAGTTCTGCGTGGCAGTTGGCACAAACGTCCAGTGCCGGAGTGAATCCAAGGGTCGCAACGATGTGCCAGGCACCTGCGAGCGCGGCTTCGACGCTCTCACCTTCCGGAGCCGCCGCGACCTTGTCGAGAGCGAGCTCGACAGCATCGAACAAACCGGGCGCCTGCTCATCGCTCGCCCAACGAAGCGAAAGCTCTGCGATCATCGAGCCAGCCGTGAATCTTCCGACGTCGGTCGCAAGCTGTGGCCGCGCGCGCGTTACATCGAACGACGCGAGCGACTGAAGGTCGCGATTGGGCCGAACGTGAATCTCGACGAGCCCCTGTGCAAAAAGGTCCACCGCGCTTCCAAACCGCTTTCTCGAGCTTCGAGCACCGCGAGCCAGCACCGATTGCACACCGGCATCGCGTGTCATCAACCTGATGATGCGCGACGTCTCCAGATAATCAAATGCGTGGAGAACAATAGCTTCGGTTACGAGCGGTTCCATCAGTTCAATTTACAAACTCCCACTCAGCCGCGCCCCGATCAGGAACGTTCTCCTCGGCGATGCATAGTGCAGGACATCTTCATACTTCTTGTCCAGCAGGTTGTCCACGCGGGCGGTGAGCGACAGATCGCCCTTTCCAGCGGCCGAGTGAAAGATAGAACGCGTTGCGGAAACGTCCACTTTTACATACGAAGGAAGGGTCACGACCGGCGACGGGAACTGATTAAAATCGAAGTCAGGGCGATTTCCGATGTAATTCGCCATCACGGAAAACGAGCCGCTGGCCTTTTCCGAGTAGGTGATCGTTGCATTACCGGAATGGGTTGGGCGCCTTACCAGTGCATCGCCAACCTCGAGGTCACCGGTGTAGCCCGGTGAGAGTTTCGTAACTCGCGGCGTTGCGATCGTGTAACTCGCCGTCAGAGACACCGGGCTCAAAGGCATCACGATCAACTCGCCCTCGTAACCGCGCGTTCGCGCTTCAGCAAGATTTGCATAGCTGCCCAGGAAATTCGGCGGTCCGCCCGACACGTACTGAATGAGATCGGTAAAAGTCTGATTGAAATAGTTCGCTGAGAATCGAGCCATTCCATCGGCAAGAGTTTCCTCCAGCCCAAACTCGTATGCCCGACTTCGCTCGGGTTTCAGGTCCAGACTTCCAATCGTATAAAGAGTGGGCCGAATCTGGTTGAACGCTGGAGCGTTGAA
>JBDUEH010000269.1:0-4210 GCA_040002555.1 Gemmatimonadales bacterium
AAGTATTGCTTAGAGACGCGGGTTATATTATCGAAGACAAGCTCTGGCGCGCGTATGGAACGCTGCGTTACGCGCGAAGCCTTACGTTCGACGAGGTGATGAGCTATCTGAGCAGTGTCAGGCTGGCTGTCGGTCTGAAACTGATTACCGATCTGAGTGTATATACCCTCAACAAGCTCCTGATATTCAGTCAGTCGGCCCATCTGGCGCATGCCGAGGGTCGTGAGCTGACTACGAGCGAAGCGAATCTTGCGCGCGCGAAGTACGTGCGACGAGTACTCGCTGACGATACGGGGTCTACACGATGAACGGGTACAACTTCACCGAACGTGTTCGTAAGGTTCTCGCGATGGCGAGGGAGGAAGCCGAAAGGCTCCGCCACGAATACGTAGGTACTGAGCACATCCTGCTTGGCCTGATCCGTGAGGGCGAAGGGGTTGCCGCGGCGGTCCTCCAGAACCTGAGCGTCGACCTCGACGAAATCCAGCAGAAGATCGAAGACACGGTGAAGAAAGGCAAAGCTGCAGCAGCTACCGGTCCCGATCTTCCGTACACATCCCGCGCCAAGAAAGTGCTCGAGCTCGCGATGGCAGAAGCGCGCGACCTCGCGCACAACTACGTCGGAACTGAGCACCTCCTGCTTGGACTCCTGCGCGAAGAGAAGGGCATCGCCGCACAAGTTCTAACCGACGCGGGGATCAACCTCGACGCTGCACGGGCCGAGACGCTTCGCCTGCTCGGAACCGACATGCCGGCGGGCGGCGCACCCGGACCAGCGCAGGGCAGTCCCGCGGTACCGGGTTCGGCCGGCAAGGGAGAGAAAAAGTCCAAGACTCCAGCTCTCGACCATTTCTGCCGGGATCTCACTCAGCTCGCGGGCGAAGGCCAGCTAGATCCCACAATCGGGCGCGCCAAGGAGATCGAGCGCGTCATGGAGATTCTGACCCGCCGAAAGAAGAACAATCCGGTCCTCATCGGCGAACCTGGCGTCGGCAAGACGGCAATCGTTGAAGGTCTGGCGCAGCTCATCGCAAACAGCGAGTGCCCGGACAGCCTTCGCGAGCACCGCGTGTTGTCGCTCGACATGGCCGCCGTCATTGCAGGCACGAAATATCGAGGCCAGTTCGAGGAACGGCTCAAAGCGGTCATGAACGAGATCGCACAGAACAAGAACATCATCCTGTTCATCGACGAGCTTCATACGCTTGTCGGAGCAGGTGCGGCCGAAGGCGCAATCGACGCGAGCAACATGCTCAAGCCAGCGCTCGCGCGTGGTGAGCTTCAGTGCGTCGGAGCATCGACGCTCAACGAATATCGCAAGTACATCGAAAAGGATGGAGCTCTCGAGCGCCGCTTCCAGACTGTGATCGTCGAGCCGCCTTCAGTTGATGAGACGGTTGAGATTCTGAAGGGCCTTCGTGTGAAGTACGAGGATCATCATAAGGTGACGATTCCCGACACAACACTGCAGGCGGCTGCAAAAATGTCGGAGCGCTACATCACCGATCGCTTCCTGCCGGATAAGGCAATCGATGTAATCGATGAAGCAGGTGCGCGCGCTCGTCTGGCAACGCAGGCCCCACCGCCGGAAGTCACGGCGCTCAAGGGTCAGCTCGACGGTGTCAATCTGGAAAAAGAAGCAGCAGTTCGAGACCAGAACTTCGAGCGCGCTGCGTCCCTGCGGGACAAGGAGCGCGAGTTACAGGGCGAGATTCGCCGCAAGCAGGAGGACTGGGAAAAGCATCGGCAGTCGCATCGCCCCGTGCTTGGCGAAGACGAAGTATCGTTCATCGTCAGCCGGTGGACTGGAATTCCGGTAATGCGTCTTCAGGAAGCCGAGACCGCTCGGTTGCTGCGCATGGAAGAGGAGCTGCACAAGTCTGTGGTTGCGCAGGATGAGGCGATCAAGGCGCTTGCTCGCTCGATTCGCAGAAGTCGCGCGGGCCTCAAGGATCCCAATCGGCCAATCGGGTCATTCATTTTCTCGGGCCCAACCGGCGTCGGAAAAACCGAGCTCGCTCGTTCACTTGCCAAGTTCCTATTTGCCGATCCGGCTGCTCTCATTCGCGTAGACATGAGCGAATACATGGAGAAGTTCTCGGTGTCGCGTCTCATCGGCGCGCCTCCAGGCTATGTTGGCTACGAAGATTCGGGAACGCTGACGAAGGCCGTGCGCCGCAAGCCGTACAGCGTTGTCTTGCTCGACGAAATCGAGAAAGCACATCCGGATGTCTTCAACATTTTGCTTCAGGTTCTCGATGAGGGTCACCTCACCGACAACTACGGTCGCGTCATTGACTTCAAGAACACGGTTGTCATCATGACTTCGAATGTCGGGGCGCGTGACATCACGAAGGGTCGCACGATGGGGTTCGCTTCGCCGGACGGACGAAACGCCTTCGAGCGGATCGCCGAGAAGGTGAAGGAAGAAATGACTCACGTCTTCAATCCCGAGTTCCTCAACCGTCTGGATGATGTAATCGTCTTCCATCCGCTGTCAGAAGAGCACATTGGCGAGATCGTCGGAATTCTGCTGGCAGAAGTTCAGAAGCGCCTCGGCGACGAGGAGTTGACTCTCAAGCTCACCGAGAAAGGCTCGAAGTTCCTGGTCAAGCAGGGTTACGACGAGAAGTTTGGAGCTCGGCCTTTGAAGAGAGCGATCCAGAAGTTCATCGAAGACCCGCTGTCCGAGAAGATTCTTCTTGGCGAGTTCGCGAAAGGCGACGAAATCGAGGTCGATATCAGCCCGGAGAACGACAAGCTGGACTTCCGGGTTTTGACCAGCACGACTCGGGCATAAAGCGGTCGTCCAGTCAAGCTGCGGGGCCGCGGAAGCGTTGCAATGGCAACGGCTTTCGCGGCCTCGTTGTCTAATTAACAAGAAGCCCGCCAGAAGGACCCTCTAAACCCGATACGTGTATATTTCAGCGATGAAAAAGTATGTTGTTTCCCTGCTGGCCATTGTGGCAGCCGGGACGTCTGCCGTTGCGCAGGACACAAATACTCCAGGTGCGTGCACGACTCCTGACTCAGTCATGATTGTCGGCAATTCGCGCGTCTCTGAAGCGACCGTTCGCGCCAGTGCAGGCCTTCCTGCCCATACCACGCTCAATTTTCGCGACGTGCAGCGCGCCATCAAGGCGCTCTTCGCGACGGGGCAGTTCGAGGACGTGCAGATCGCCTGTTCGGTTCCCCCCGCAACTCCCAAAGTCAGCCTTCGAATCATTGTTCGCGAGCGCCCCGTACTTTCCGGAGTGACGGTCACTGGTCCGGCGCGCGTATCCGAGAAAGACGTGAAGGACCGCCTTACGCTGGCAGTTGGGAAGCCGGTCGATCCTTCGGCGCTGGCGCTTGCAGTAGAAAGAGCAGATTCACTCTACAACTCCAGGGGTTATTACCTCGCCCGCATTCACGTTGATACGGTGAAAGACGGAGACAGGGTGAAGATTGCTTTCACGGTGGAGGAGGGAAGGCGACTCGCAATTTCCGGATTGAGTGTCAACGGCAACAAGAACATCTCTTCCGCAGACATCGCAGCCGCCATGCAATCGAAGCCAGAGGGATTCTACTGGTTCAGGAAGGGCGAGTTCGATGACACTAAATACGGTACGGACCTTCAGGAAAATATTCCTCAGCTTTATTCGAGTCGTGGATACATCGACTTCCGAATCCTCAACGATTCACTGATCATCGATCGCGTGGCGGGCAAGGCGGTCATCGATCTGACTGTAAGCGAAGGGCCTCGCTACAAGATTGGATCGTTCGAGGTTCTTGGTAACAAGCGCTTTTCCACCGCCGAAGTTCAGCAGTACTATCCGTTCAACAACGAGACGACCACTCTGACCCAGCGCGCTGTCGGCGTGGTCAAGCGTTCGTACAAGAATCCCGCGAACACTTTCGATCAAACAAAGTGGGACGCCGGCGAGCAAAAACTTCGCGACGCCTACAACGATGAGGGGTACATCTACGCCCGCATTCGTCCGGTTGTCGAGCGACAGCCGGGTGGAGACACGGTTCGCATCGTCAATCTTCGCTGGGAAGTGGACGAAGCGAGCCCGGCAATCGTGAACCGCATCGACATCGAAGGCAATGACTTTACGTACGAGTCGTGCATTCGCGAGCAGGTTGTCCTTGCCCCGGGCCAGGTATTTAATCGCAACTATCTGCTTCGCAGCTACCAGAACATCTCCAACCTGAATTTCTTCGAGTC
>JBDUEH010000270.1:0-4195 GCA_040002555.1 Gemmatimonadales bacterium
GGGGCACGATGAACGTCGAAATCATCGCGCCGAGTATTTCCTGGCCTGCCTGTTGATGAAGCTGCCATGCCGCAAATGACGCGTAGTCATTCAGCGCACGCCTCGCTGCTGCCCGATGCGTACTCTCTGCGTCGATCGCCTGGTACGCGAGGACGCCGGTCAGGATGAGCGCGAACACGAGGAGGGACACCAGCAGCGCCGAGCGCGACCGCCTTGACGATGTCGCCGACCTCACGCGCCCGCGACCTCCTCAATTTTCTTCATTGGCCTATCGAATCTTGTTGCCGTCGTTGTCCCAGACTTCCACCGCACCGATGTTGAGCGCGCGAATGGGAGTCTCGATCGTCTTCAGATCGCCGACGACGATCATCGTGAGATCATCGGGCTTGAGCAACGATGCGCCGACGCGTGAGACGTCCCCCGAATTCACCGCCGCTAGCCGCTCGCGATACGTCGAGTAGTAATCGAGCGGCAATCCGTAAACGACAACTTCATTGATACGGCCCATCAACCCCTGCACCGTCTGCACTGACGACGGGAAGCTTGCTATGATGCTGCCGACCTGGTCATTCAGCTCCGTTGCCGGTACCGGCTCGGCGGCAATTCGCTTGAATTCCCTGACCGCTTCGGCAAGCGCCGAATCAGTTGCGTTTGACCGAACCGCTGACGAGAGGCTATACGAACCGACGCCAACCTGCGGGCTGTAGCTCGAGAAAGCGCCGTACGTCCAGCCATGCTTCTCGCGAAGGTTCATGTTGAGACGAGCGCTGCCGCTTCCACCGATGACGCGTGCCGACGCAACCAGCGGCAGGTAATCGGCACTTCCGTAACCCGGCGCAGCCTGACCTACGATGATCGCTGACTGCACTGAGCCCGGACGGTCGACGAGGATCACGCGGTTCGGCTGACCCGGCAGCGCCTTACCAACGAATGGCTGAAGAGTCGGACCGGTTCCTGTCCAGCTTCCGACAGCCTTCTCGGCCGCAGCGCGTGCAGCGGAGGGAGTAAGGTCGCCAATGAGGATGAGGGTCGTATTTCGCGGCGAGTACATCGTCTTGTGCCAGTTGACGATGTCATCGCGCGTCAGGGTTGCGAGCGAAGATGCCGTGCCGCCTGAAAGGCGCGAGTACGCGACAGACGGATCATAGATCGCTTTCGCAAAGACCTTCGCGGCAATTCCATTTACGGTCGATTGGCCTTGTTGATAGGAAGCGATTGCCGTCGTGCGCATCCGCCCAAAATCGCCTTCGCTGAGCGTCGGACTGATGAGCGTCGTCGCGCCAAGCGTGAGCGCGCGAGTGAAGACGTCAGGTAGTGAGGTCACAGTCACAAAAGCCGAGCTGTTGTTACCGCTCGTCCCGAATGATGCGCCGAGGTCAGCCATCTTTTCGGCGATCTGCGCGCCGGTGAGACCGGCGGCGCCCTCAGATAGCAGATCCGCGGTGAGATAGGCGAGACCGTTCTTGTCGGCAGGCTCTCGAATCGCGCCGGCATCAACCACGAAACGCGCGGACACGATCGGAAGCGAATGACGCTCGACGAGAAGAACCTTTAGTCCGTTGGCAAGCGTGAATGTCTCGACAGTCGGACTTGCGTACGGGCGAAGCGCGCCGGCCGCCGGGGGCTTCGAACCAGCAGGCAGCTGTGCATTTGCAGCGGAAACTGTGTAGACGGCACCGATCGCGGCGAGTGAGAAAATGCGTCTCATTAGTTCGACCCTCCCGTTGAGGCAGCCTTCGGAGCGGGAACGTAGACGAGGCGCACGCGATTATTCGGCACCAGGCGCTCCTTTACGAGAGCTTGCAGCTGTCCGACAGTGACCGCGTCATAAGAAGCGAGCGTCGTGTTCACGTGATTCGGATTGTTGTAGTAGGTATAGCCCTCAGCGAGCTGATCGGCGATTCCGCCGAATCCGCCAGTCGTCTGAAGTCCATTGACGAACTGAAAACGCTGGCCTGCGCGTACTCTGTTAAGCGTCGGTTGATCGATCATCGTCGATGCCTTGTCGAGCTCGGCGATCAATGCATTCTCGAGAGCGATCGGATCGCTTCCCTTCTTGCCTGAAGTGATGAAGACAAGCATGTCCGCGCCATCGACGAGTCCGATGTTAAAGCCGCTCACCCCGACCGCGATCTGCTTGTCGCGAACGAGCGACTTGTAGAGCGGACTGGCAGATCCACCTGCGAGCATCGAGCTGAGGAGCGTAACTGCGGAACCCTGCGCTGATTTTGCAGACGGAACACGATAAGCGACGTAAACCTGCGGCGACGGTGCGAGGGCATCGTTCACGACTTCACGGATTTCTCGTCCGATGATGGCAGGCGCGACCATGCTGGCGCGAGCAGGCACTGCCGGACCGCGCGGAATGTTGCCGAAGTATTTGCGAACCAGCTGCTTCGTCGTCGCGACGTCGATGTCTCCAGCAATGACCATCACTGCGTTGTTCGGCGCGTAATAGGTCTTGAAGAAGCTTTTCACGTCATCGAGTGAAGCATTCGACAGATCGGTCATCGACCCGATCACTGAGTGCTGGTACGGATGGTTGTCGGGGAAAACACCGAGCAATGCTTTCTCGAGCCAGGATCCATACGGCTGGTTGTCGGTGCTCTGACGCCGCTCGTTCTTAACGACTTCGCGCTGGTTGTCGAGCTTCTCCTGCGTGAGCGTCTCGAGGAGAGTTCCCATGCGATCGGACTCGAGGAACAACATCAGCTCGAGCTGATTTGACGGGAGTTGCTCGAAATAGTTCGTGCGGTCCCACGAAGTGGTTCCGTTATAGTCGGCGCCGGTTCGCGCGCCGGCCTTGTCGAGCAGGGCGCCGTGCTGTCCATCAGGGACATTGCGCGAGCCCTTGAACATCATGTGCTCGAAGAGATGCGCGAAGCCGGTCTTGCCGATCTTCTCGCTCTTCGATGCAACGTTGTACATCATCTCGACGGCAGCGACTGGTGTCGTGTGATCCGGGCTGTAGATGACGTGCAGTCCATTGGGCAGAGTCTCCTCGGTGAAGGAGATGTGGACTTTTGGCGCTGCTTGCGCGATCGCAATTGCGGGGGCTGTTGCCATGAGCGCTACAACCGATAGAAAACGTCGGGCGGCGCGAGCGGCAGAAGAATGTCCGGCTGGAAGCATTGAAGTCCTGCGATTAGGAGTTCGGTTTCGCCGCGAGGGGAGCCAGAGGTAGAACGGCTGCGGCGGAGTTATAACAATATAGGAACTGTATGCGCCGCCGGAGTCAGCAGGGGGTTGGCGGATAGTAAGGAAGGTGTAAGGCTCTTAAAGGCGGGTGCGGCAGGTGCCGGTAAGGGCGGGCTCCGCAGTGCCGTACTACACCTGCGGTACCCGATCTTACCGGTAGCTGTTGTGCCCGCCTTAAACTGCGGTACCCGCCTTAGATCTCAGGGCTCCCCGCCATCCTCATCGTCTTCGTCGCCGCCGAAGCCCTGATCTTCGGGTATGTCGCCTATGCGCTCGACGTGCAAGACTCGTTTCATTGTCGTGCCGTTCGCGGTAATAGTCACCAGATAATCCCCTTCCGCGATCGGACCACCCGGGCGCGCTCCGCCACCGAAGAACCCTCTACCTCCGCCACCGCCACCGCCACCGAAGCCCTGAGGGGCGCCAGGCGGCGCTTCCGCCGGCCGCAGATTGATTTCACCCTGACCCGGGCCGCCCTGTCCACCCTGGCCGCGTACCCCCGGTCTCCGACCGCCGCCCTGCGCCTGCATTCTTTCGCGAAGCGTGCGCATTCCGGCGCTATCGCCGCGCTCACGCATGGCGCTCATCGAGTCGCGCATCGCGCGCACGGCGGTCGTATCCATTCCCGGAATTCCGCGGCCACCGCCGGTCGTATCGCTGCCGGCTGTTGCGCGAACTGAATCTTCACGTTGCTTCCGAATGCGCGCGGCGTTGATGCTGTCCCTGATTCCAGCGGGGCCGAGCGCGCGTGGTAATCCGCGGAGGTCCCAGGTGATCCGGTGGACGCCCGCTCCACCAGGAGCTGTCAAACGACGCACGACATCGCCCTTCACATCCGTAATCACGACGTGAGCGGAATCTCCGCGCGCGCTACCCGCCGTCAATCGATAGGTGAACGTCGCACCGTACGGCGGGTTGTCGGCGACATACAACTTGTTGCCATTCCACTGCTGCGTATTCACCAGCGAGTACTCGTACGCCTGCGTCGGCTGGAAGA
>JBDUEH010000271.1:0-4188 GCA_040002555.1 Gemmatimonadales bacterium
ACTATTTCGGCGCGACGGGCGGCGGACTCTGGAAGACCATCGACGGCGGCGTCTCGTGGAAGCCGGTCACGGACGGAAAGATCCGCAGCTCCTCGGTTGGCGCAGTCGCCGTGTCAGAGTCGAATCCGGATGTCGTCTTCATCGGCATGGGCGAAGTGCAGCTGCGCGGCAACATCATGCAGGGTGACGGCGTGTACCGGTCGGGAGATGCCGGCAAGACGTGGACACACATGGGACTCGACACCACGCAGGCGATCGCACGGATTCGCATCGACCGGACCAATCCAGACCTCGTGTATGTCGCCGCACTCGGCAAGCCATCGGCGCCGAGCAGCGAGCGTGGCGTGTATCGATCGAAGGATGGGGGAAAGTCGTGGCAGCGGATTCTCTACCGAAACGATTCGACTGGCGCCGTTGATCTCGTGATCGATCCGAACAATCCGAAGATTCTTTTCGCCTCGATGTGGCAGGCGTACAGAATCCCGTGGAAGATGTCGAGCGGGGGCGCGGGAAGTGGGCTGTTCCGGTCAACCGACGGCGGCGATACATGGAAAGAACTGACCCGGGCTAAAGGAATGCCCGCTGGTGTGATTGGAAAAATTGGCGTTTCAGTATCTGGCGCAGATTCGAAGCGCGTCTTTGCAATCGTCGAGGCTGATTCGGGCGGTGTGTATCGCTCGGACGATGGCGGAGACACGTGGCAGAGAGTGAACGAAGAGAGAAAACTCCGACAACGCGCGTTTTACTACTCCCGCATCTTCGCCGATCCAAAGAACAAGGATCGCGTCTACGTGCTGAACACCGGACTTTATCGATCGGACGACGGTGGCGCGAAGTTCGACACGACACTTCGTCCTCCTCACGGTGACAATCATGATCTCTGGATCGCGCCGAACGATCCGCAGCGCATGGTGGAAAGCAACGATGGCGGCGGAACGGTATCCATCAATGGCGGAAAGACGTGGACGAATCTGCATTACCCGACCGGGCAGGTTTATCACGTTGCTGTGACGACCGATTTTCCTTACCACGTCTGCGGCGCGCAACAGGATGAAGGAACGTTCTGTATTCCAAGCTCCGGCTGGGACAATCTCACCGGCATCAACGATCGGCAGGGCGACTGGGCATACGACGTCGCCGGTGGTGAGAGTGGATACATCGCTCCGAATCCGTCGAACCCGGACATCATCTACGCCGGAAGCCAGGGTGCGTTGCTGACGCGTTACAATCGCCGCAACGGACAGGTGAGGGACGTCCAGGTCTATCCGCGCTTCTTCTCCGGCGAGCCATCGAACGCATTGCCGGAACGATGGCAATGGACTTTCCCGATCGTCTTCGCGCCGCGCAACTCGAAAGTGATCTATACCTCGTCGCAGCATCTGTGGAAGACGACGAACGAAGGACAATCGTGGACGCGCATCAGCCCGGATCTCACGCGTCACGACCCAATGACGCTCGGCGAATCCGGCGGGCCGATCACGCACGACATGAACGGGCCGGAGGTTTATGCGACGATCTACACGGTCGCTCCGTCGCCCCGCGACAGCATGACTATCTGGACCGGCTCCGACGATGGGCTTGTCTTCATTACCCGCGACGGTGGGAAGAGCTGGAAAAACGTCACTCCCGCCGATCTTCCACCATTTGCTCGAATCAGCCTCATCGAGGCATCGACGCACGCGACGGGCACTGCGTACCTGGCTGCCAAACGATATCAGCTCGACGATCGAAGGCCGTATATCTACATGACCACGGACTTCGGCCGCACGTGGACGAAGATCGTGAACGGCATTCGCGACGACGACTACGCGCACGCGGTTCGCGAAGATCTGAAGAAACCAGAACTTCTGTACGCCGGAACTGAGCACGGTATCTACGTGTCGTTCGACACCGGAGCGCACTGGCAGTCGCTCTCGCGCAATCTTCCGGACGTACAGGTGTCCGACATCGCGCTCACCGGAAATGACGTCGTCATCGCGACACATGGACGATCGATGTACGTGCTGCCCGGCATTTCACCACTTCGCGAGATGTCAACGTCGGTGACGAAAGCACCACTGCATCTTTTTTCGCCGGCAATCTCTACTCGCAACGTCAACCAGCCGACTTTCCAGTTCTACCTCGGCAAACAGGCCGACAGCGTTCGTATTGACATCCTCGACGCCGGCGGGAAGCTCATCAGGACTTTCATCGGAACTCCCGCAGACACGGCGATCAAGCCGGCGATATCCACGGTGCCGGGATGCGAAGCAGGTCGCCCCCGAGATCCGCGCACCCCGGCGAAATCAGGATTGAATTCATTCGCGTGGAACGGCCGCTATCCAGGCGCTGTTGGCTTCGACTGCATGATCATCTGGAGCGGCAATCCGACATCCGGACCAATGGCGATGCCCGGCACTTATCAGGTTCGCGTGTCAGCCAACGGGATGACGGAAACAAAGCCGTTCACGATTCGACGCGACCCACGCCTGATTGGAATCACTGACGCTGATCTCCGGGAACAGTACGCGCTTGCGTCGAAGATCACCGCGCGCACGAACGATGCGAACCAGGCAGTCATACGAGCCAGGGCGCTTAGGGATCAGCTGACCGAGCGCGCCAGCGCGACGACTCGACCGGATATCCGAAGTGCCATCACGCCGGTGGTCACGGATCTCACGCGCATCGAAGAAGCTCTTTATCAGACGCGAAATAGAAGCGGACAGGACCCGCTGAATTTTCCAATCAAGCTGAACAACCGCCTGGCGACGTTGAAGGAGGTCGTTGAAAGCGGAGACGCGCGGCCAACTGCGGGCTCTTACATCGTCTTCAAGGAACTCTCTGCTAATCTCGACACGCAGCTTGCGGCACTCAGGTCAATCACTGGCCAACGAATTCCGCAGCTCAACAAATTGCTTAGTGCAGCCGGTCAGAAAGCGATCACTGATTCACTTCAGGTCATACGGGGAAGAAAATGAAATCTGTCTCAATCGCATCGATGATTCTCCTCACGCTTGGCGCGTGCACGACCGACAAGTCGCAGTCTGCGGCCGATTCCGCTAACGTAAACGCCCTCAACGCCAGCGAAGCTACACAACAGATCGTAGTGCCAACCGTAGAAACGCCCGCGCCCGCGCCGACGACGACCGCTGAGCCAAAAGCCGGACAGTGGCAGGTAACGGCGGCCGGAATTGGCGATATCAGGGCCGGCATGTCGGTCGAGGAAGCCAACGTCGCAATCGGCAACTCCCTCGCGATCCCGGCGAAGCTTCAGGAATGCGATTACGTCCGGCCGAAGACAACTCCGAAAAATCTCGCGTTCATGGTTGAAAAGAATGAGATCGCGAGAGTGGAGGTCCGTTCTGGAAGTGATATCTCGACCGTCGAGGGCGCAAAGATTGGCGACAGCGAAGCCAGGATTAAGACACTTTATCCGGGCGTCGAAGTAAGACCGGCGAAATACGGCAGCGGACACGCGCTTGTCGTGACACCAAAAGGTGGCGGCAACAATCGCATCGTCTTCGAAACAGACGGCGGCAAGGTGACCAGGTACCGCTCAGGAAAACTGCCCGCCGTCGAGTACGTCGAAGGCTGCGGCTGATTCAGGTGAACCAGATTCTTCCAGCGACGAGAACGAGAAACATCGCGAACGATCGATTCAAGGGATGAACGTCGGGACGATGACGACACCGCCGCCGATTCCGAAAACTCCAGACAGAACACGGGCAATGAGTCCAATTCCAACGAAGACCGGCGGCACTGTTTCCTCTTGGTGTGGCGGCGGTGACTGCGCATGGCAATATTGCAACACCCAAAAATCATGAGGCAAGCGCGCAATGACTGATTCTGCTGCGTTGTTCAAAGGTATTCGCACAATGATCTACGCTGTGGATGACATCGCGCGCGGGAAGGACTGGTATGCGAATGCATTCGGCGTTGCGCCGTACTTCGACGAGCCGTTCTACGTCGGGTTCAACATCGGCGGATATGAGCTCGGGCTCGACCCTAATGCGGGCGCTGCCGGAGCCGGGGGATCGACGGGCTACTGGGGAGTGGACAACGCGGACGATGCATTCGCTCATATGATTGCATCTGGAGCGACGGTAGCCAGCGCAGTCGCAGAAGTCGGCGGCGGAATCAAGGTCGCGGTCGTTTTAGATCCGTTTGGCAATCGAGTTGGTATAATCGAGAACCCTCACTTCGATTCGT
>JBDUEH010000272.1:0-4167 GCA_040002555.1 Gemmatimonadales bacterium
GAGAAACCTGTCGGTGCGCTGATGGTCTCGTCCGAAGGAGCATGCGCGGCCTTTTTCAATTACGCCGTTCGAACTAACGTCGCCGCGTCGGTCTAGCGCTCCGAGCATCTGATGCCTGAAAATCGAGCGGTTCGTTTTCGCGATGCGCAGATAGAGATGGCGCATGGTGCCGGCGGCAAGGCAAGCCGTCGGCTCATCGAGGGACTGATTGCGCCACTGATGGGCGGATCGCTCCCCGATTCACTGGGAGACGCTGCGTTACTCGAACTGGGTGGGACGAAGCTCGCGTTCACCGCCGATAGCTTCGTCGTGCGCCCGCTTCGCTTTCCGGGTGGATCTATCGGCGACCTTGCGGTGAACGGAACTGTGAATGATCTGGCCGTATCCGGAGCGAAGCCTTCTGCACTCGTCGTTACTCTGATACTCGAGGCGGGTCTTTCCACTGAATCACTGGAGATGGAGCTTCGCGCAATTGCTTCGGCTGCGTCAAACGCGGGAGTCGCAGTTGTCGGCGGGGACACGAAGGTGGTCGAGCACGGCAAGGCCGATGGCATGTACATCACGACAGCAGGCATCGGTATTCTCGACGCGAGACTGAATTGCTCGGCTTCAACGGTCCGGCCCGGTGACAAGGTTCTGGTGTCTGGACCCATTGGCGACCACGGAATCACGATCCTGCTCGCTCGCGGAGAAATCGATCTCGATGCCGATCTTCGTTCGGACACGCGTTCCGTTTTGCCCATGGTCGATGCGCTTGCGGCTGCCGCGGGCCAGGGAGTCAGATGGATGAGAGATCCAACGCGCGGCGGTGTCGCAAGCGCGCTCAACGAACTTGCGCTCGACGCTCGAGTCGCGATCGCGCTTTCGGAACAATCGATTCCGGTTCGCGAGCCTGTGCGCGGAGCGTGCGAGTTGCTCGGCCTCGAGCCGCTACAGATTGCGAACGAAGGACAATTCATCGCTATTCTTGCGCCCGAACATGCAGAAGCCGGCCTCGCCGCTGTGCGCGCGGCAGCCGGAGGCGGTGAAGCGGTCATGATTGGCGAAGTGAGAGAAGGCCCGGCAGGAACACTGCTATCGTGCTCCGCATACGGCAGCACCCGGGTTGTGGACATGCTAGTCGGGGATCCGCTGCCGCGGATCTGCTGAAATGAATCCGCTGTCACAGCGCGGCGAGATGCTCGGGCGCGTCTCACACGCAGCGCTCGTTGTAGTCGCATGCGGTACACTTTCGGCGTGCGACTCTGCACAGCACGGTGCGACTTCCGCAAGCGGGGGCGACAGCCTCGTGGTTGGTGTCGGAGGTGACGAAGCCGACCTCAAGCTCAACCGGCAGCGTCTCGGCCGCTATCCGCTCAACGCCGGAATATGCGAGCCCTTGTTGCGCCTAAGACCGGATTTCGGCGTCGAGCCCTGGCTCGCGAACACCTGGGAATACAAGCGCAACAATACCTATCGATTCACACTTCGACACGGACTTCGCTTCCACAACGGAAAGCCACTCACGTCATCATCCGTCAAATACACGCTCGATCAACAAGTCAAGGACAAGACTCAATACAGTTTTCTCGGCGACAGCTCTGTTGTCGTAGTCGACGATAGCACACTCGACATTCGCCCGGCTCGCGCAAACCTCCGATTGCCGGAGCAGATGGTACACCATAGTTACGGAATCATCGGAGAGGGCACAGATCCAGCCACTCATCCGGTTTGTACAGGGCCATTTCGATTCCGGGAGTATGTGGCGCACGACCACCTCTCCGTAGATCGCAACGACGCCTATTGGAGAGAAAAATCAAGACTTTCCCGCATCACATTCCGTTTCATTCCAGACGACAACACGCGTGCTTTCGCGCTGAGAGCCGGCAACGTTGACGTCATTGTCGACGTCAATCGAAGCATGGTCGCGAGTCTAAAAGCAACGCCCGGCATCAGGGTCGTTACCGCTCCTCCGGGTGCGGTAATCCTGATCTATATCGCAACTCGCGGAACGACCCCAAATAGGTTGATGTCAGATCGAGGCATCCGGCGCGCGGTGGCTTTGTCCATCGATCGACGCGCCCTCGTCAACCATGTGATGGGCGGCTACGCGACGCAGGTCAACACCGTCAATCCTCCGTCAGTGCTTGGACCGTTTGCATCCCTCGTCCACGGCATCGATTACAACCCAGTCCTCGCGAGGCATCTCCTTGACTCGCTCGGGTGGAAGCAGACCGACGGTGCGACGCGCGAAAAGCATGGCGTCAGACTTAGCCTTTCGATGATCGTCCAGTCCGGGACAACGGTTGACCGATCGATCGTGCAATATGTGCAGGCTCAGCTGGCCGAAGTCGGAATCGATGTTCGAGTCGATGAGCTCGACGCCGCGGCGTTCAACAGCAGACTCAACAGCGGCACGTTCGACATGGATATCGAGCTCCCGAATCAGAATGACGCAAATCCGGCTTTTCTTCTTGCGCTCCGGTGGTACTCGAAATCGAACGTGCAAAGCTCTCCGTTCATGATGATAGGTGAGCGGTTCGATTCACTTGTCGATCGGTCTCTTTCGAGCGTTGATCGACGCGATGCACAGAAAGCGGCCGCCGAGGCAATGCATGTGTTGATCGACGAAGAGGCTGCGGCGATTCCGCTTGCGGGAGTTTCGCGCATTTATGCAATGAGCTCACGTGTCCGCGGGTTTGTTCCGCATCCGTCGCGACTCAATCAGAGCTGGAGCAGCGTGTGGCTCGCAAAATAGAGCGCGCAGACTAGCTTCCAGCACATCCGGCCTCGCCTCATCTCCTCTTGCCCGCCCCCGCCATGCGATATTGCCCAACGCTCTTTGCACTCGCCGTCACCGTGATGACTATCCCGACCCTTTCGGCGCAGCAGCCTATGCGCGTGGCTCCGAGCGGACGCGGCACAACTGAAGTCGTGATTACGTTCGTCGACAGCGTGGCGCGCGCGGCGGCACAGCCATCGAAGATCAAGATCGACTACGGCCAGCCCAATTTGAGAGGCCGCGCCCTTCTGACTGACAGTCTAGTGCCATATGACAAGGCGTGGCGCACCGGCGCGAACGGCGCGACAATGCTCACGACGGACCTCGATCTGGTCATTGGAGGACAGAGTGTTCCAAAGGGAACGTGGGTCGTGCAATCGATGCCGAGTCACGCCGGGTGGAAGCTCCTGATCCAGAAGGATGTCGCCCAATCGGCGATGCAGGCAGCGATGACGTACAATCCTGCGAATGATATTGCGCGCGTCGACCTCAAGCGGACGAACGTGGAGACTCCGCTGGAAAGCCTGACGATTTGGTTAATTCCTTCACGCCAGCCGGGCGCACCTCACGGCGATCTTGTTATCGCATGGGGCACTATCCGGCTCGCGACGGAGTGGTCGGTCAAATAGACGACCGGTAGAACGCGACCGGCTACTTCGGTGTCCAGTGAGGAGCCGCTGTGAACAAGCCATCGACGAACCCAATCCGGTAGGCGACGAATAATCCAAATGCGAGGCTGATGAGGCCGGACGCGACCTTGAGGCCTCCTTCCAGCCTCGGAAGTCGCCGCCCAGCTTTAGCAAACGGGGCGATGATCGCGGCCGTCATGACCATCATTCCGACGATCGTCCCCATTCCAAACACCAACAGGTACCAGATGGCGTAGACCGGGTTCCGGATGGTCGTCAGAACGAGCAACGCAACTGCGGCCGATCCCGCCAAGCCATGAACGATGCCGACGACCAGAGGTCTCGTTAGCCGGTAGGCACGAGCGCTTCCAAATGTTCGATCGAGCCTGCTCAAGGGGGTCAGGGTCGGCTCATGGGGATGCGCTTCCGGAGCATGGCCATGATTGTGAGTGTGGATGTAGTCGCCGTGAGCGTGCGCGTGCGAATGGGCAGGCTTCGCGTCTGTTACGGAATGGCTCGAGACCAGGCTGCTGATAGTTCCGCGAAGATTGAACAGTCCAAGCGCGATGAGCATAAGGCCGACGGAGAATTCCATCGACAACCCAATGCGCGGTGGTATGACCCAGCCAAACAGAATTATCCCGCCCCCGACAATCAGGATTGTCATCGTATGGCCAATTCCCCACGCAGCCCCAATTGCGGTCGCGCCAGTCGAAGTCTTTTCGCGAGCGACAATCGTCGTCACCGCGATGACGTGATCCGGATCGGTCGCGTGAC
>JBDUEH010000273.1:0-4114 GCA_040002555.1 Gemmatimonadales bacterium
CCAACATATTCGGCCGTTCGCTCGGTACTCAGAATTCTTGGCGAGAAGAAGCTGATCAATCACAAGGAAGATGGTCC
The DNA here is from genome assembly GCA_040002555.1 of Gemmatimonadales bacterium. Classification (GTDB taxonomy): domain Bacteria; phylum Gemmatimonadota; class Gemmatimonadetes; order Gemmatimonadales; family Gemmatimonadaceae; genus UBA4720. The sequence continues at coordinate 78 of JBDUEH010000273.1, forward strand.
TCGCTACGTGTACTATCCGGCCGAGTCGACGGAGAGCACTCGCGACGACATGATGGCGCACGTCGTCCGGACCTATTTCGCCGGATCACCGGAACAGGCCGTTACCGCGCTGCTTCGGATTGCTGATGTGGACATTGGAGACTCCGAAGTAGCGCGTCTTCGCGAGACCATTCGCCGCGCCCGTCAGAGCGGGAGGTAGCCCGATGAAACTCCTCACCGACATCATCAATCTTTCGGGCTGGAACGTTTCGATGATCATGCTGCTCGCGAAGGCCACTTTCATTCTGGTCGTGGCACTTGGCATTACTGTGGCGATGCAGCGGGCATCGGCGGGTTCGCGCCATCTCGTATGGCTGATCACGCTGGGCGCACTGCTTCTCGTGCCGGCGTTGGCGACGTTCACACCGCTGCGCCTGGAGATTCTGCCGGCAAGCGAGCAGTCAGGCGCGACGATTACTTCGTCTACGCCGGTTGTGGATCAATCAGCAGGCATCAGGAAGATCGGTGCGGAATCAGTCGCAAACTTGCCCACCTCTGCCGCGCCTTCGATTCCAGCAGCTCCAGTTCTGAGCGAGCGTTCCGGTTTTCTCGCGAAGGCCAGCCCGTTCTCTATTGTCGTCGCCATTTGGGCCGCAATCGTTCTCGCTATCACAGGGTCGCTCGGATACGGCGCGCTGATGGTAAAGAAGATCGTCCGCAACTCTCATCCGCTCGATACACAGGACTGGCTTACACCACTCTACGAAGTTTCTGACCGGCTCGAGATCGAGGAGCCGCCGCGCCTGTTGAGAAGTGCAGACGCCAACATGCCTTTCGCCTGCGGATTCACGAAGCCGACGATCGTGCTTCCTGCGGACTGCGATTCATGGACTGAAGACCGCCGGCGAGCAGTGTTGCTTCACGAGCTCGCGCACGTGCGTCGCCATGATCTCATCGGGCATACGCTCGGCCGACTTGCATGCGCGGTTTACTGGTTTCACCCGCTGGTATGGAAGGCTGCAAAGCAGCTTCGCAACGAGAGCGAGCGCGCCTGCGACGATCTCGCGTTGGCCTGTGGTGCGCGCGCCAGTGATTACGCAGAACACCTGCTCGATATCGTGACGTCGGTTCGCCACGACTCAACACCATCTGTCGCACTCGCAATGGCGCGACGAAAGGAATTCGAGGGACGTATGCTCGCCATTCTGGATCCGGAGCTCCGCCATTCCACGCCGAACAAGCGCCAGTCTGCGGCGTTGATTGGCTCACTTGCCCTGATTGCGGTCGTCGTCGGTGCAGCAGCTCCTGCGCGTCGAGCAGCGGCACCAGCAAAGGCGCCCGTCGCATTGGCAGCTGGCGTGTCGAAGCAGGCCCCGTCGGATTTTACGCCGCACGATGTCGCAAAGCCGGAATACTCCGCAAAGGACGAATCGATCACTCCAATGATGGAAGAGTCAAAGGGATTAAAGGGATCGAAAGGTTTGAAGGGGTCAAAGAACGATGCCGCCGATATCAGCGATGCCGTCAATCAGGCATCACAGCACACGAGCGTATCGGTTTCGCAGCAGACGTCGGTCAGTACGCTTTACAACCAGGTCGAGCGGAAAATTGAGTCGATCGATCCAAACGGTATCGCATACAAGGCGCTCGCCCGGCTTGGCGTGAACCCGGCCAGCGTAAAGATCATGAATGCCTCGAAAGACGACCGACCGGCGTTGCTTGCCAATATCCTTGCGACGGATGCGAGTCCGGAGCTTCGACGGATCGCAGCATGGGGACTCTCGGAATATGCAGAGACCCAGATTGCAACTGACGCGCTGGTGAAGGCACTGCGCGCCGACGCGGATGGCAGCGTCCGCGAGATGGCCGCGTGGGCTCTTGGCAACGGTGACGACCACTCGACGGCCGCAACCACGGCGCTGTCCACTGCGCTCAAGAGCGATTCAAAGGAAAGCGTTCGCGTTACCGCTGCCTGGGCGCTTGGAAATGTCGGCGGGCGTGACGCGGCGGGTGCGCTAACGAGTGTGCTGAACGATCCAAACCCGTCGGTTCGCATGCGTGCGATCTGGGCACTCGGCAACATCGACACAAAGAACGCGTCGGCAACACTCATCGCGATGCTGAAAGACCGCGATCCGCGGGTTCGCGAGATAACAGCATGGGCGCTTTATCAGATCGAGGATCCTGCCGCTGTGCCTGCATTGAACGCGGCGTTGAGCGCCGAGTCGAGCAAGGAACTTCAGGTTTCATACATCCGCGCGCTTGCTGCGCTGGGTGAAAAGTCGGTTGACGCGATTCGTGGTCTTCTCCTGTCGTCAGATCCGCGAATCAAATCAATGGCGGTGCGTGCTCTTGCCGGTGGAAGCGCCGCGGGTCCATGGCCGTGGCCGTGGCCGGAGCCGCGTCCCTACCCCTGATACGCGCCCGAATGAGCGGGCGCGTCGAGCCGGTGACGCGCCCGTTTTTTTGAACCTTAGTGCTGATTTTTCAACTTACGATCGAGACGGCGATGAGCCAAATAAAGGGAGCGACAATGCTAAAAGTGTTCGGAGTGATTGTAGCGGCGGTACTTGTTTCAACGACGGGATCGACCGGAGTGACGATGAGCCACACAATGTCGAATGATCGCGACGAAGCATTCTCCGTCGCAGACGAGCGCGACCCACTCAACGTCAACGCATTACTCGCAGCCGCCAAAGGCGCGCCGACGATGATTTGTGCTCTCGCGGCGCAGTCTATCGGTAACAACTGGGGCAACTGGTCGGACGCGCCTGCGACTCCGCTCAAGTCGGTGAGCTCCACTGAAAGCGATTATGACTTCCGAGGCGACGCCCTCTCGTCAACTGACGTGCAAACGCTTCTTCAAGCGCTCGCATCAGAAGATCCATGCGTGCGGGAACTGAGTGTTCGCGTCATGACACGCAGAAGAAGCGACACAGTCGTCTCGGGTCTCGTCTCCCGCCTGACGGCTGAGTCCGCTCCGCTCCGGGAGGTCGCATCGCTTGGACTTGGGCTCGCGCATTCGTCAACGTCGATCGATCCGCTCATTCGCACGCTCGGGGATGGAGTTCCAGGTGTGCGCGCCAATTCTGCGTGGGCACTCGGCCGGCTCGAGGCGGGACGAGCACTGACTCCACTCATGGGGCTTTTCAATGATGAGGCCGAGGGCGTTCGCCTCGCAGCCGTGGGCGCCGTTGGACGCATTGATTCGACTCGATCCGTACCAACTCTCATTCGTGTAGTGAAGCAGGACGCAGCGCCGTCGGTGAGACGGGTCGCAGCGTGGGCGCTCGGCCAGCTCGAAGCCTCGGAAGCAGTTGAGACCCTCTCGTCAGTGCTCGCACAGGATCGTGATTCGCAAGTGCGCGAGATGGCAGCGTGGGCGCTGGGAAGCATTGAGAGCGGCCGAGGAATCGCCGCACTTCTCGTCGCTGCTCAGCGTGACGACAACGACAGGGTTAGAGAGACATCGGTGTGGGCAATCGGTCAGCTCGAGGACAACGCCGCAGCCGACCAGCTTGGCAATATTGCCGCGTCTGACAAGAGTGCGCGCGTGCGCGGGACTGCAGCGTGGGCAATCGGACAGCTTCGCGGAGACGGTGGACGTGCGCCTGCGGGATTGGTTGGCATGTTGAAGGATCGCGACGATGACGCGAGGCTCAAGGCAGCTTGGGCATTGGGGCAGATCGGAGATGCGTCAGCGCTTCCCGCGATTCGCTCAGCGCTTCAAACTGAAAAAGACGAGCAGGTAAGCCGGGCACTGGTGCGGGCGATGATGAAATCAGGTGAGCGGTCGGAGGCGGCTTTTACGCAGCTCCTGAATTCGCCGGACTCGCGAGTCCGGGAGTCTGCTGTTCGCGGACTCGCTGGGCGCGAGTCGTTCAATCCGTGGCCGTGGCCGTGGCCCAGGCCGCGTCCATTTCCCTGATAATCAGGCGAGCCAGCGGCTCGCGTTTGGATTTAGTGAGTCGGGATGGCCCCGAAGCGCAGTGAGAATCTGGGAAGACGAAAAGGTGCGAACGTCGTACTGACAGAGAGAAACAACAGGGTACTTCGCA
>JBDUEH010000274.1:0-4110 GCA_040002555.1 Gemmatimonadales bacterium
TTCCATCACATCCCTTTGGTCAAGATTGTCTCGAAACTATGCATTCTCTGCATCTGAAAAGCTATCCATTGGCCACGAAGTCACGAAGAACACGAAGGGATCTTTTCCGAATACAAGCCGCGTGGCCATCCTCAGCCCCTTGAATTGGGTTGAACGACGGAAACGCGGTTAGCGTGCGCCGTTGTTCCTGTTTTCAACCTCAAGTCATTGATGTCGAGTATCTGGACGCTCCATGAATGCGAAGGATTCCCTTCGTGTCCTTCGTGACTTCGTGGCCAATTCAGGAACCTTCCTTGAAGTCGGCCCGTCTACGCGGACGCGGCTTTCTCCCAAGCCTGTAGCGCCCCTCCAGCAGAATGCACTCGCTCCTGCAAACCCGGATCGATACCTAGCACCTTGCCGTCAACGACCAAGGGCGTTCCCCGGACTGCCACGAACTCTGCTCTCGCCCCCGCGAGCGCGAAGACAACCGCCGCGTCGACATTTCCAACGGGCGTGACGCGCGCAGCCGATAATGAGAACACACTCAAGTCCGCATCCTTTCCAACCTCAAGGGACCCAACGCGATCATCCATTCGAAGAGCCCTCGCCCCTCCGATCGTCGCCAGCTCCAGGGCAGTGTGCGCGGGGATGACCGTCTCGCTTCGACGCACCGCCCGCTGAAAGAGAACAGCGAGGCGCGCTTCCTCCAGAATGTCCATTCGATTGTTGCTCGCAACGGAATCAGAACCGAGTCCCACGCTAAGCCCGGCCTCCAGATACTCGGCGAGTGGCGCGATGCCATGACCGAATTTCGCGTTTGATGCAGGACAATGGGCAATCGTGCAATTGTGAGCCGCAATGGTCGCGATGTCATTCGCATCGAGCCGCACAGCGTGAATCAGCAGCGGAGACGTGTCGAGACATCCAGTTTTCTCCAGAACTTCGACGGGCGATCGCCCGCGAATCTTGATCTCGAGATCTCGTTCCCTCCACTCTTCCGCGAAGGCGCCCGTTCCGCTGCAAACCAACTCCTGTTCCGACGCGCTCTCGGCGATATGCAGTCCCATCAGCCAGCCGTCTTCTTTCGCGAAATCGGCTGACGCCTTGTACAACGCATCCGAAACGGTGTATGGAGCGTGCGGTGAAATTCCGAGCTTTACGAGATCGGTCTGAAGCGGAGCGAGCTCAGCGACTCGCGCGCGCAACGCTTTGATCGACGCATCGCACTGTTCGGGTCCTGAACCGAACGTCTCCTGGAACATGATCCCGCGGACGCCCATCTCCAGCATCGCAATCATGACGAAGCCGGTCGCGCATGTGTCTGCGTATGTCGTGATTCCGGATTCAAGACCTTCCACAATCCCGTAACGCGCCGAATCAATTAGCATGTCGTCAGTGAGCGCTTCCTTGCGGCTGCTCCGAAGCCTGTCGATCCAGTCATTGAAGCACAGATCCTCGAGAAACCCACGCATCGACGTGAGCTCGAGATGTGTATGCGCGTTAATCAGGCCGGGGAGAATGACCGCATCGCCGAAATCGTGATCCTCACCTTCCGGTGCGTCGTCGATTGCGCCGACGTAAACAATGCATCCGTCGTCCGCCACGACGCAGCCATTCTCAATCGGCGGCTGCGTAACAGGAACTACCCAGCGCGCGCGGTACCGCTTCATCGAGCGCGGGGAGCGCTCAGCGAGTCGGCCCTGCTCGTATCGACGCGAATTCTGCTTCTCGTTGTATCTGGCGCCGCACGTCGAGGAATCGGCGACTCACCTGGAACAACACGCGGTTGCGAATTGGTCTGAGTCGGGTTGTACGCGGGAGGTGGAGGATATGATACTGGAGGTGGCGCAATTCCAAGAGTGTCGTATCCCGGCTGATATCCAAGATGCTTGTCGCACTCGTGCGTTGGCTCGGTACCGGCGATGAAAACCTCGGTGCCGATCACATCACGCGGACAATATGGTGTCTGGAGAAGACCAGTCGTGAAGTCGATCTCGCGAGCAATGATCGACTGTGGCCGAGGCCAGTCGGCGGATGCTGGACGACGCCGGTAGACTTCAGTCATGAATTGAGTCCAAGCCGGCGCAGCGAGCCGTCCACCCTGTGCATCGGCCATGATTTTCTTCGGCTTGTCGAAACCGATCCACACTCCGGCAACGAGGTCTGATGTGTAGCCAATGAACCAGACATTGGTCCCATCGTTAGTCGTGCCAGTCTTACCGCCGGCGGGAAGATGGAACCCGGCTCCCCACACTGCGCCGGCCGCAGTTCCTCGCCGAACTACATCCTTCATCATGTCCACCATGATCCACGCTTCTTCCGGCGACAGCACCTGGGTGCGTGCGGGCGTTTGCTGCCACAGAACTTCCTGTCGCGCGTTCTCGACTCTAAGAATTGCGTTCGGCGCTGGACGGATTCCCTGATTCGCAAAAACCGAGTACGCCGAGATCATCTCGATTGGATAGACATCGGCCGCGCCGATGAAGATCGACGGATAAGGCGGGATCGGCGTCGTAATTCCGAAATTTCGCGCTTCGTTGATAATCGTCTGCTCGCCGAGCTCCATGCCGACGCGAATGGCGACGATGTTGCGTGACTGGTAAAGGCCGCGCCGCATCGGCATCAGGCCCTCGAAGCGTCCGTCGTAATTCTTTGGCTGCCACGGAGTTCCTGTGCCTTGATCTACGACGAGTGGGGAGTCATTCACCATGTAGGAAGGCGGGCGACCATTCTGAACCGCCGACGCGTAGACGATCGGCTTGAACGACGATCCTGGCTGCCGAAGCGCCTGAGTCGCGCGATTAAACTTCGAATCGTAGAAGTCTCGCCCACCGACCATCGCTTTCACGGCGCCATTTCGCGGGTCTATCGCGACAAACGCACCCTGAAGATAGGGAGAATTTTCTCCCGGCTCAGTGCCTGCGAGACTTCGCGCGATGTAGTGCTCGTACGACTCTGAACCGAACTTCCCGAACCGTCCACTCTCTATTCGCTTGAGCTGAAGCTCCATCGATCGCTCCGCCGCAAGCTGCATGTCCAGATCTAGAGTCGTGTACACCTTCAGTCCCTGCTCATAGAGCTGGCGCCCAAATTGTTCGTCGAGCTGCTGCCTGATCCACTCGACGAAGTACGGTGCGGTATCACCAGCTTCGGTTTTGCTCGCCAGCTGGAGCGGGAAAGCTTCTGCGCCTCTCGCTTCAACGTCGCTTATGGCGCCGTTTCGACGCATCAGCTCGATGACAGTATTGCGTCGCTGGATCGCTCGATCCGGATGCTTGCGCGGGTTATACCGCTCCGGCGCTTTCGGTAGCGCAGCGAGGGTTGCCGCTTCCGCGACGTTGAGATTGCGCACCGACTTGCCGAAGTAGCGCTGCGACGCAGTCTCAACTCCGAACGCACCGTTGCCCAGCGAGATCTGATTCAGGTAGAGCTCGAGGATCTTCTTCTTGTCAAACTTCGCCTCGATCTCGCGAGCGACTTTTCCCTCACGGATTTTTCGAACGAGCGTCTTTTCCCGGGATATGCTTTCGGGAAAGACGTTTCTCGCGAGCTGCATCGTGATCGTCGAAAACCCTTCATCAAAATGCCGGGCGATGATATCGCGCCCAAGGGCACCGAAAACTCGGCGCCAGTCGATGCCGGCGTGATCGTAAAAGCGCTTGTCTTCGGTGATGACGAACGCCTGCTGAACGGTGAGCGGAATTTCATCCAGCTTGACCAGCGTGCGTCGCTCGAGGCCCAACTCGGCGATGAATCTTCCGTCGGCTGCGTAAAGCTTGGATGTCTGACGCGGAGTGTAGTCGTTGAGTGATTCGACCGGCGGACACTTCCCGCCCCGGCAGACAAGCGCCCAGGCACCGTAGGCCGTGCCGAGGCCGAGTGCCGCACCAAACGTGATGATCAGCAGCAGGACTCTTACGAGAGTCGGATGTCTGCGACGAAAAGAGTCCGATCGTTTAGCCATTTCGCGCTATAAGCTAATGTCCGTACCGTGACACCGCCTTAGTGTCTCTCTATTTTGGAGAATGACTCAGCCGACTCCTTTGCTCGACGAGCTCGCCTGGCGCGGGCTGCTCCATCAGAACACTGATGGGCTTGCTGAAGCATTCGCGCGCGGATCGGTGTCGG
>JBDUEH010000275.1:0-4095 GCA_040002555.1 Gemmatimonadales bacterium
AGGCCGCCTTTCACCGGGGCGGGAAGACCACCGACACCAAGGGCGCGATCCGAACCATCGCGGACGGTCCGTTCGGGAAAATTGCGCTTGTGGTCGTAATCGTTGGCCTGCTGGGCTACGCGGCATGGCGGCTCGTCAGTGCAGCCACTGACGCCGAGCGACGCGGTGACAAGCCATCGAGCCTTGCGCTCAGAGCGGGCGAGGCATTTCGCGGTCTCGTCTACGGCTCGCTTGGGCTGTGGGCGTTGAAGCTGCTGCGTCACAAGCCGGCTTCGAGCGGCAATCAGACCCGCAACATCGTTGACAAGACGATGGGACTTCCGGGCGGAAGACTCATTGTCATCGTGGCCGGGCTCGCGTTCATCGGTTATGGGATCTACCAGATTTATAGAGCGGTCACAGGCAAATTCATGAAGCGTTTGGACGTCTCAGCAGATCCGAAAACTCGAGACCTGGTCGAGAATTTCGGACGGTTTGGTATCTCCGCTCGCGCGATCGTGTTTGCGATGATCGGGGTTTTGATAGTGCGCGCGGGACAGACCTACAACCTCGCAAAGGCCGGCGGCATCGCGCAGTCACTCGATGCCATTGCGCGTGAACCGAGGGGACATTTTCTCTTCGCCGTTGTCGCAGTCGGTCTTATCGCGTTCGGCTTGTTTCAGATTGCAACAGCAAAATATCGGGTGATGCGCGCTACCTGACCTGCTCTTCGTTGGCGTACGGGGTTCAGTCCTCGCTGATTCCCCTGCTTATCCTGAAGACGTGTCCGTCGGGATGGCGAACATGCATCTCCCTAACATTCCAGGGCTGATCAGTCGGCGGCATCGTCACCTCAATACCATTGGCGACGCATTCCTGATAGACCGCGTCGACATCCTCCACCCAGACGGACATCCAGACGCCCTCATCGGCAGACTCATGACCACCACTGGTCGTCGCGAAATCGCTCTTTCCTCTCCCACCTTGACCGTCCTGGCACAGGAAGATGTCAGCCCGGCCGGACTTCACCCCTCCAAACGTCGGCGGTGTTCCCCAGTCCCAAGCCTTCTCCCAGCCCAGCTTCTCGAACCACGCAAAGCTATCGAGAATATTCGAGACATTGAGAATCGGCGTGACCGCGTGTGCGAACATCGTTCTACCCTCTTGAAGGACGCGTCTGAAAAAAAAGATAGCCAACCCACGGACATTGCTGACTTTACTGCCCGTACTCAGTAAGCACGTCGGCGCCGGACGATGCGTTGGAAGCAAGCAAACTTTCCCGCGTTGAATTCGACATCGACGAAGATGACGGCATGGTTCGCCTGACCCTGACGGATGACCGCCTTGGCAACTCGGGACTCGCGGAAGGAATTGCCGAAGGATGGCCGCTCGTTCTCTCGAGTCTCAAGACGTTTCTCGAAACAGGAAAGGCAATGCCGGAGATATAGGCCCGAGACGGAGACAACTGGACCCGAACCCGATTCAAATGACAAGACAGCGGTCGCGCGGATTCTCGCGCGACCGCTGGCTTCTACATCATCGGCACGTACTTGATGATGAAGAACCGCACGCCTTGAGGCGATAGAACGCCGGCGAACCGTCCGACGTTTGGAATGTCCATTGGACCGGTAAACACTGTCCCGCCAAGCTCCTTCGCCTGCGCAGCTCGTTTGTCCGGGTCGTCAACCGTAAAGTACGTGGCCCACGTTGGTGGCATCGGACCAAATTCTGGTGTGATCTTCATCATTCCCGCGATCTGGGCGCCATCGAGTTTGAATACGGTGTAAACCATCCCGGGCACCGGCATGTCTTCCGAGGTCCAACCGAACATGTTGACGTAGAACGCCCTCGCCTTGTCGACATCGGACGCATAGTTCTCATACCAGCTCGGCGCACCATGATGGCCCGAGTCGGCACTCATCGCAGCGCTTTTCTTCGGCTGCCAGATGTCGATCTGCGCCCCATTAGGATCCTTCAGCTCTGCCATCCGACCTTCTTCCATGATGTCGAACGCTGGCTTTCCTTCCCCACCAAGCGCGTTGGCCCTGGCGACTGTCGCATCCGCGTCGTCGGATTTCACCATGATGCCAATCCCCGGAGGCGTCCCCGGTGGTGTCTGCGGAGATTCGAGATCGAAGAGTCCGCCGATTTCCTTTCCATCGACTTTGATCGAGCTGCCCATTCCGCCAAGATCGGCGTAGGTCCATCCGAGAAGCTTGCTGAAAAATTCCTGTGATTCAGCCGGCTGAGGAGTGAGGATGTTGATCCAGCAGAAATCGTTGGTTTTTCTGACGCCCGTAGTCATCGGTGCCTCGGTTCAAGTGGACTGATAATATGCGCGGACATCATTTCGGCCAGCCAGTGTGGGGCAACGCGGCCGTGATCTTCAACGCATTCATATAGTAGACCTTCTTGAGGACTGAATCCGGCAGGTCGATTCCGTAGAGCTTCCAAAACGCGTGATAATGGCGGTAATAATCAAAGTACTCATCATGGGTCTCGAACACGCGCCAGTAGTACGGATACTCATCCGGCTGAAACGAATCCTTTCCGAACATGATGCGGTCCTGATACTTCACGAAAAAATCGTGCGACGCCCGCGGCTGGCGACCAATGTCGTAGAGGACCGCCCCCATTTCCGTGTACACGTTTGGATAGGCATCGAGCATCTTGCCGAGGCTGCCGAGGTTGTTGGCGTGCCAGCCCATGTGAGCGGCGACAAACTTGGTCTTCGGATGCTTCCTGAAGAGATTGTCGCGTTCAGTCATAAGCTCATCGAAACTCGGAAACTGATCCTGCGGATAGCGACGTCCGGGAAAAATAGAGAGCTCGAGCCAGCGCTCGTTTGTGTAGTCGACGGGCTTGAAAAACTCTTCTGGGTCTGCAGTATGGATAAAAACCGGGATGTTCAGCCGCGCGCATGCATCCCAGAGAGGATCGATCTCCGGATCATCGATCCGCAGTCGCGAGCCATCGGGCTTCTTTATCGAAAGTCCAAAGCTCTTCGAGATCTCGCCAACTCCGACAGCTCCAGCATCCAGGTCCGACTCGAGTTGCTTGATCGCCTTGTCGGCCCAGCCGGGCCCGACGTTCCGAAAATCGATGCCGGCAAGAACGCGAACTCTATCCTTCATTTTCGCCGATGCACGAATCGCAGCGACGCTCTTCAGGAGTCGCTCACCCGACAAGTTGTCGGCAGCCACCATCAATCGAACGTTGATGCCGTCGAGCGCGTTGCCGAGTTGCGTTAGACCAGCATCCGTAGTGATTAGATCATTTGGATGTCCGTGATAGTCGATCACCGGGAACCTCGCCCTCGGCACGAGATGCTCCGCCGTGATCAGCGTCGAGATTGGGCGATAGTCAACGATGCTCGGCGCCGGCGTATCGGGCGCCCTGCAAATGTGAGGACGAATTTCCGTTGTTCCGACGGGACACGATTCGCCCGGTTTCAGTTGAATGTCGCGCGCCGCCTGACCGGGTTGCTGCGCATTGGCGCGATCGGCGGCAAGAGCGCACGCAGCAATCGCCATCAAACGACGAACAGTTTTCATTCCTGCCGATCAGAAGGGACGTTCGTAAAACGGCGGCGGCTCGATGCCGAGGGCGCGAAGATAGACATAGCCCTGACCGCGATGGTGTACTTCGTTGTCGATGATGTACTGAATGAGACTGTACACCGGCATGGTCCACTGACCGAAAGCCGTCTCGGTTTCCTGCCATCGCGTCGCCGGAATTTTGGCCCACTCCCGATCGATGCCGGCGGTGGCTTCGTCCCAGGCGTTGAGAAGGTCGGCCTTCGTCGCTGGCTTGTCCTTCTTTTCGCCTTCTTCCCATGTCTTTGTGTTAACACCAACGAGCGTCGGCACGGCCATGCCCAGAAACTCCATGGCGTAGCCAGACATCGTTCGCATTCCGCCGATCGAATAGTTGAAGAGATCGCTTTCCGGAAAGGCGTCGATGACTCGCCGAGTGAGGGCTCGGTGTCCCTGCCAATACTTCAGTAGTTGTTCGGGCGTAATTGTGGGCGTCTGTGTGTTCGCTTCGGTCACTGGGTCTCCTGAGAGAAATTTCCTGGGGAGAGGAGTATGCAGCGGCGTCAACTGATTGTCGATA
>JBDUEH010000276.1:0-4088 GCA_040002555.1 Gemmatimonadales bacterium
TATTATCCCAATTGGCTTTAGCTCTCGCCACCTCGATATTAGTTGAGCTCATTTTTGCCGCTCTCGACGGATCCTCGATCACGTAACGCATTGCCCCCGAAAGTGAGCTCGCCCGGCCCGCCTCGGCAAGCGCTCCATTCACGCCCTGCTGCACCCATTCGAGATTTCCGAAGCTCTCCGTCACGACAACTGGCAATCCAGACGCCATTGCCTCGAGCAACGATATCGACGTTCCATCACTGAGCGCCGAGCTGACGTAAGCATCGGCCATCCTGAACCAGTCCGGAAGCTGCTCCTGCGGTACGCGACCAGGCGTGTGGACCTCGTCCGCGATCCCGAGCTCATCGATTGAGGCATGAATAGCCGGTGCCAGCGAGCCATCGCCAAGCAGTGCGAGCCGCACCGACGGACGGCGCTTGCGAAGTGCCGCAAATGCCTTCAACAGAACGTCGATTGCATAAACCGGTTCCCACGTCCGTGTCGAGATGAAGACGTCGCAGTCGTTCCAGCCGAGATCGTTGCGTACCGACAACGATGTCGGCCCCGGATGATACCGGTCGAGATCGATTCCCCAAGGAAAGGTTACGATCTGTGCGTCTGCCGGGCCGCCGTGCGCCTTCACTGCGTCCCTCACCGCCTGGCAGTCGCCAAACACCAGCGAAGATGCGCCGAGAGCTTTAGTTGTCGCCGATCGACTCGCATCATCCCGGTCCGCATCCACTAGCACGTCGCTTCCCCACGAGACGGTCACCAATGGGCTCGCGCCAGCCATTGCGGCCATTAGTGCTCCCTGCTGCACCGGACCGGCGATCACCACGTCCGGTTTCTTTTCTGCGATCACTTCTCGCAGGTGCTCAGCACGTTTCCAGAGGTCACGCTCTTCCACAGGCCAAACGTCATCACCCCAATCGAGCTGCGACACGCCGGGCGGCAGCGGCCGCGAATCGAGGCGTTCGGAAAGGATCGGCAGATGTGTCGGAGTCCAGCCGGCCTTTACGAACGATCCGAGAAAGCGCCGGTCATGGGTGGAATAGCCGCGGGAAATGTAGAGGACGTTCAGCCGACGTCTGTCCACTTGGGGTAGTCGCCCTGTGGAATGTCGCGATGAATCTTTCGTCCGACGATGCGATCGATTTCATATGGAAGAATCGAATCCGCAGGGGCAGGCCTCAGTGCCTCGAGATCGGCCGCGGCCAGGGTCTCGCCTGACTTCAGATCTCGCGTAGCTCGCAGGCAACGTCGTTGAATGACGACCGTGTCGCGCTCGTTCGGTTCGATGACCTTGTTGCCATCGCCCATCGCGTACTCCAACTCGCGCGTGCGATCGACCATCTCGCGCCACGCGGCCGGATCGAGCGAGAAAGGATGATCCGGACCTTCGCGGGCTCTGTCGTCGGTGAAATGCTTTTCAATCGCTCTCGCACCGAGTGAGACCGCGCCAAGGACCGCTGCATGACCGGGCGTGTGATCGCTCAGGCCGAGAACGAGATCTGGATACATCGACGCAAACGTCCGCAGGACATTCAGCTTCACGAACCTGAAGTTTTCAAGCGACCCCGTGTAATTCGTGTTGCACTGCATCAACAGGAGCTGCGGATTGATCGCAAGGATTGCAGCGACCGCGCGCTGGACGTCGCCGATGTCCGAGGCGCCGGTCGCGAGAAGCACTGGCTTCCCTTTCCTGGCTATGTGCTCGAGCATCTCGATCCACGTGATGTCGCCCGATCCGATCTTGAACGCAGGCACGTGCGCGTCGAGCATGTCCACCGCTTCCTTGTCGTACGGCGACGAGAAGAAATGGATTCCCGCGTCGTTGCAGGCTTTCTCCAGCGTCCCAGTCCATTCCCACGGAACCGACGCACCCTGATAGACCTCGAACACTGACTTCTTCCATTTGCTCTGATGAGAAAGCTGCGGCCCCGTCTCAAATCCGTGTCTGCTGACGATCTTCGCCGCGCGGAAGTGCTGAAACTTCGCCGCATCGGCTCCGGCTTTCGCAGCGACGTGGATCAGCTCGACCGCACGGTCGAGACTGGCATCGTGATTCGCTGCAATGTCGGCGATGAAATACGTCGGCTGCGACTCAGTCAGTACTCTGTCGGCAATCCGAAATTCGGGCATTCCCACCACTTGTGAATGGTTCGTCGATTAAGCCGCGTCAATTTAATGCCAACTACGATCCTCGCGGAGGCTCGGACGAGTAGTCCTCCCGCCGTTATCCCCCAATCTCCCGCCGTTCTCACAAAATGGCAGTTTCAGCTTTAAGCAGTTACGCAGTTGTCTCCGAGCGCTCCGAGATGAAACCGCGCACAGCCTCGAGCACGGTCGGCATTTGCCTGGCCAGCGCATTCTCCGCACGCTTCGACGATAGCGATGTATCCAGCGGACGGCGCACGGCCATGGGCTGGTCTGATAACGATGCCCTTTCGATCCTGGCTTCCAAAGTTCCGAGCTCACGCGCGATCGCGATAGCGAATTCGTATTTCGACATGCAATCGTTCGCACCGAGATGGAAAAGACCCATGAGACTTGCGTCCATCATGTCGAACAGAAGGTGGGCGAGCGTAGTCGCCAGAAGTGGTGAGAAAATAACGTCGTCGAAACCCTTGATCGGCGAACCTGCTTCGATGGACGACGCAATCCAGTCGCCGAGTCCGCCGCCGCGGTTCACGGGTAAGCCGATGAAATTGGTGCGCACGACCAGCGCGCCGGGCATTGCTTCTCGAACCGCCCTTTCACCGTCGAGCTTAGATCGCGCATAGACGTTCAGTGGCGACGGAACGTCGTCCTCAGAATAATGCCCACGAGTGCCATCGAAAACGGAGTCGGTCGAGATGTGCGCGAGTCGGGCACCAAACTCGTTGCATGCCGCAGCGAGATTCGCCGGGGCCGTAACATTTGCGGCTCGCGCCTTCGAAGGGTCGCTCTCGCATTCTTCGAGATTCGCGAGCGCGGCGCAATTGAGAACCCAAGTCGGCCGAACAGACGCGATCATCTCGCGTACCCTCGCACGGTCGGTGAGATCCGCGTTGACGAGCCCTGCCGTTGCTACCGATGGGACACCGCTGCGTACGGTCGCCACGACTTCCCGCCCATCCACTGCCGCAGCCCGGAGGACGCTTGTTCCAAGGAACCCCGCAGCCCCCGTGACAAGAAGCACGGTCAGGCCGAGTCAGCCACCGAGCCGATCATGTTCTCGAGCTGCTCGACTGTGAGCCACTCAGTGTTCGTCTCGCTGCTGTACCGGAAGCCGTCAGCACACATCTGGCCGCCATTTTTTTCGATGTACTGCCTGGCAGACCAGTTTTTCGCGCTAGGCAGAATTGCGTAGTAGCCGTCGTGCTCCACTGTGTTCGACGCATCGTCTTCGCCGACCATCAGCTCGTGCACTTTTTCGCCTGGGCGCTTGCCGACGATTTCCATCTCACAATCGGGTCCGATCACGCGAGCGAGGTCGGTGAGTTTCATGCTCGGGATTTTCGGAACGAAGATCTCCCCGCCTGTCATCCTGTCGAGACTGGCAAGTACGAACTCCACTCCCTGATCCAGCGTGATCCAGAAACGCGTCATTCTCGGATCGGTAATTGGCAGCTTCCCTGACGCGCGCTTTTTGAGAAAGAACGGAACGACACTTCCCCTACTCCCAACAACATTGCCGTAGCGAACTACACTGAACCGCGTTTTATGCGCGCCGGAGTAGCTGTTGGCGGCAACGAACAACTTGTCAGAGCACAGTTTCGTCGCTCCGTAAAGATTGATCGGACTCGCGGCCTTGTCGGTGCTGAGTGCAACGACCCGCTGCACTCCGCGATCGATCGCGGCATCGATGACATTCGCCGCGCCCAACACGTTCGTTTTCACGGCCTCAATCGGATTGTACTCGGCTGCCGGAACTTGCTTGAGCGCCGCAGCGTGTACAACGACGTCAACGCCATCAAACGCCCGGTAAAGCCGGTCGCGATCGCGCACGTCGCCGATGAAGTAACGGATGTTCGGATAATTGTGCTCACCCCAGGTCGCGCTCATCTCGAATTGCTTGAGCTCGTCGCGGCTGAAGATGATGAGCTTCTTCGGCTTGTATCTATTGA
>JBDUEH010000277.1:0-4087 GCA_040002555.1 Gemmatimonadales bacterium
GTACCCGCCGAAATGCTAGCGCCGCACCCGCGCCCAAGCCATCGCCGCCCGAATCGATACTGCGGTGTCCGCCAGGATCGGCCCGGAAACTGAGCCTCCCAGCCAGCCGGTGGCGCAGACCGACGCGAGACGAACTGCTTTCGCCCGATCCGTGGTCATTGTCGCTAGCACCGGGAACGCGGAGTTGTCGCCGATCATGCCGAGCGACCAGGCGGCCTCGCTGCGCACGTGCTCACTGATGTCGCGGCTCGCAGCGACGAGAACGCCAACTGCATTCCTGCTGCGAAGTTGCCCGAGCGACCACGCGGCGGCCTGACGGATATGCTTGTCCTTATCCACCATGGCCCGAAGCAGCACCGGCCCGGCAAGCGGAGATCCGATTCTGCCAATCGACCTGAGCATTCCTTCGCGCACCACATGACTGCTGTCGTTCTCCAGAGCGATCAATGCAGCGAGACTCCGGGGATCGCGAGACGCCGCGAGACGCCTCGATGCCATGTCCCGCCGCAGAGTATTGCGGGATTGTAACGCGAGCCGAAGCACGTCGTCTTCGTCATTCGTGAGTGCCTTGGACGCGAGATAGCGTTCGCGCCCTGTCTCAGGAGGAAGCCATCCGTCCCATTCGCAAATTCTTTTGCCGTAGTCTGCAGATGGCGACGCAACCGATCCACTCTGCGCGTCGAGCCGGGTCGAAATCGTCGCGACCAATACAACAAGAACGATCGCCGGCGCACCGCGTCGCATGCGAATCATGAGCCGCTGCCGATTCGGCCGATGGCGTCGGCGGCAGACTGGCGAACTTCCTTGTTCTCATCCCTCAAGGCACGCGTCAGCACCTTCAACGCCCGCCTGTCCTTGAGACGGCCAAGAGACTCGGCTGCGGCTTGTCGGACGTGCTTGTCGTTGTCATTCATAGCGGCGATCAACTGCATCACCGCTCTCATCGCGTGATATTCGCCAAGATTTCGCGCCGCGGGAGCGCGAACTCGCGGGTCCGGATCTCGAAGCGCGACGATCATCACGCGCGAGGTTTCTGCGTCGTTGTGTGATTCGAGTGCGTCAGCGGCGCGGGCTCGCAGAAGGCAGCCTCCGTGCGTCAGCGCCTCACGAAGTGGAGCAGCAGTGCGTTCATCGGTCGTGGAACGCAGAGACCACGCGGCTGCGGCTGCAACTCTGCATGACGGATCACGAAGCGCCTGTATGAGCACTGGCACAGCAACGTTCGCTTTGAACCGTCCGAGCTGTTGTACGGCCGCAAGGCGGACACCAATGACACTGTCGTGCACGCGCGTCTCCAACACGGACAATTCGCCCTGGTCTGGCACTGGAGTGTCGAATACGACAAACGGGGGTTTGTCGTTGCAGTCGCACTCGCCGGCTACGGGCGGCGCACATTCGGCACTCAGCTCCGCCGAGAATGCGGCAAAGCCTATTGTCATCGCGATCAATGATAGGCGAGAGATCATCGCGATTCTCCAACAGCCGCGAGGGCGGCACGAGCCGACGATGCCCGGTCTTCGTCGGGCCCCGCTGCAAGCGACCGCAGTATTGACTGTCCCGTTTGACCCCACGAGCGAAGCGCGTCCAATGCCGACTGACGAAGAATTGGGTTTGGATCCGACAAAAGCGAAGCAAGTCCTGCAACCGCCTCGGCGTTGTCGTCAACAGAGCTCCCGGGTTTTTCCGGCGCGACTTTTCTGACTCTTCTGTTCTTCGAAACCTGGCTTGTCGTGTCAGGCGCGATTGCCTCGCGAGACGAAGTCGTTTGAGCGGCAACTATGATCGGCGATACAACCGCGAATGCCGTCTGAGCCGGCGCGAGCAGAATCGCGGTGAGCATACCGATGACGCCGGCGGATACTGGCATGACTCGATCGGTTCGACGGCCCAGGCGTCGAGCACGACTAGTATCAATCAGGGCAGCGACGCGCATCTCAATTCCATTCCGACCAATGAGCGCTGCCGCCTGAATGGGATTGTCGCGTGAGATACCCGACGCGAAGGAGATCAGGGCCGACGCATAGGTGTGACGCTCGATTCCACCGATGATCACCGCGTCGTCGCACGCGCCTTCACAAGCTTCGTCCGTCACTCCGTTCAGCCAGCGAACGACAGGGTTGAACCAGTGGATCGCGAGCACGAGTTGGCGCACGCAGTTCATAAGAACATCGTGGCGTTCGATATGCGTTCGCTCATGAGCGAGGATGGCATCCCATTCGCTCGAGTCCCACGATTCCGATTCTCGTGGAACGAGAATCACCGGCGCGATGACACCAGCGGCGCACGGAATGTCGATCTCGTCACTGACGAGCACGCGCGGGCGAGCCGTTGCTCGCGCGCGCCTCCGGATCCCGCTCATCAAGGACATGGCGCGGCCCAGGCGCACCATGAACGCGATTGTTCCAATCAGCCAGACGACGAAGAGAAAAGCAGAACCGATACGGGTCGCGGGATTCGATTTGGTCGCCGCGACAACCTGATTGGCAATAGTCGTCGCTTGTCGCGCTACGCGAGACGCAACCAACGCCGTGCCCGTCGAAGAAACGCGCGCCGTAACTGGAACAAAGTTTCGCGGAACCAACGGTGAAACAGAAACAGCCAACAGGAGCACGGCCGCAGACTGGAGCAACGACGCTCGCAGTGCGAACGGTCGCTTCCGTGTAAGACACAAAATGGCCGCTCCAGCCACGCCCGCGACAGCGCCGACAATCGCGAGTAGTTCGACAAACGGAAAAGCGTTGGCAAACAGCGCGAAGACGCTTGCGGAGACTGAAGCCGTCGATGCCATCATGACTTGCTCCTTCTCGATTTTTCCACTACTGCTCGCAGCTTGTCGAGATCGATCGGCGTTTCTTCATCGAGGCCGAGAAGAGCGGACACGGCTCTCTCGGGAGATCCCTTGAAGAAGGTTGCGACAACGTTCTTAAGTGCGCGCTTTTTCGCTTTGCCGGGCGCAACTGTTGGGGAATACAGATATCGAAGACCTTCGCGCCGGTGAGAGACGAGTCCCTTCCTCTCGAGAAGCGTGAGCATTCCCCGAACTGCCGAGTACGACGGCGGCGAGGCCAGCTCGGCCAGCACTTGGGCGACGGCTGCCTCGCCGAGCATGAAGAGCGCGTCCATTATCTGCCGCTCGCGTGCGCCAAGCGATTCGAGCAGGATGTCGTTTTGCGCCAACCGAGTCTCCGTTGAAGAATGCTAGTACAATAGCACCTGCCAATACACTAGCATTCTACCAGCACGAACGCAAGCCCCCGGGTATTTTTCCGTCCTGCCGCTGCACTACCCGCCCTTACCGGTAGCTGCCGTACCCGCCTCAGAACTGCTGTGCCCGCTTCAAAGTTGTCACCGAACAACTCGGTCAAACCGAACCGGGCTGTCTACCGGATACGAGTAATGCCACCACTCGTTCGCGTAATTGGTGAACCCCTGCCTCTCCATCACTTTCTTGAGTAGCTGCCGATTCTTCGCAACTACGCCCGTGGCGTTTTTTGTGAATGCAAGCGGAGCGAAATAGTCGAATGACGTTCCCATCGGCAACTCCGCCCTCGTACGCAAATCGATCACCGTTAGATCAACAGCCACTCCGAGGTTGTGCCGGCTTCTCGACGCGATGTAGCCGTCTCGCAACAGATCCGGCCTATGGGCCGATTCTGTCCACGCAACCATGGCGTCGGTGGCTCTCACCGGTCTGTACGCGTCGAAGATCTTGAGCCCGAGACCCTGCAGATGCAGATCGGCATTGACCAGCGCAAGCGCTGCTGCCGCTTCGCCGCGCAGGTAGGCCCGGTTCGCTTCGTATCCGGGGAGGATCGAGCCAGTGAAGTTGTTCTTCGTCGCGTACCTCATGTCGATGACAAGGCTCGTGTCCACGCCCTTCAGGTCTACCAGCAGCGAATCCGTTACGCTGTCTGACACGACCGGCAGGTCCGGCGTGTTGAGCGGTTCCGGCGGCGTTTTATGCAAGAGGCTGCAGCCACTGAGAGCAATGGCAACAGTTGCAATGCGAAAAATTCTCTGGATCATGCCCTGAAGTATCCTCGTATATTCACGGCCGGCCATTCCAACCCTCTCATATGAATCGGTT
>JBDUEH010000278.1:0-4085 GCA_040002555.1 Gemmatimonadales bacterium
CGCATGTGTGGGAAGTGCACGTATTCGGGAAGCTTGTGAATTCGAACCCACGGAACCGGCTGTTTCCTGTCCCAGAAACCAGCGAGTTTCTTGACCTCTGGCCTGTCGGTGGCGACCACTGTGTGGCAACCCATGCAGGTCCCGACCGCGGGGAGACCGGGGTCGGGCGACTTGGTGGCAGAGAAGTGACAGTAGACGCAATTGATTTTCATGTTCCCGCCGGCGTGAAGCGTGTGCGGAAACGCGACAGGTTGCGCGGGGCCGTTGCCTTCGGACGACGAGGCGCCGGCGTATGCTGACAGCATCGCGGCAGCCGCGGCAATGGTGAGGAAACCCGGAACAGCGAGCCATTTCCTCTTCGTTTTCATCGGCAGTTGAACGCGTAAAGGCGAGTCATTTAATCGGCTTTGTGAAGAATTTCACAAGCGATGGTACTTGGCGGGTAAAATGCTCGCGCAAGAATGTCACCGCAACCTTTCACGTCCGCTTTTTTTCGTGTTCATCGGCTTTGCACAGATTGGATTGAGGTGGACTGCATTTTGGATTGCTTATGGAAGTATTGCCATTCGTGAAGTCATCGCGGACTCATGCAGGAGTGCTTTAATGGCAATACTTCCATTGGCATTCCAAAATGCAATCCACCTCAATCCAATCACCTCGCTCCCGACAAACTCAAAGGTCGTGACGCAAAGGCACGGCTATGGGCCACGGGAATGTCTCTCCCGCTCGAGAGTTCGCACCACCTCGATTGCCATCGCCCTCAATAAATCGAGCTCTCTCCCATCCGGCGACGCTCGATAAACGAGAGTCCGCAACGATCTCATCACATGCTCATCGTTGCGTGTCTTGAAGAACGCAATCTCGGAAAGCGCAGTCTTCGCATCGTCAAAGAACAATTCCAGCTTATCGCTCGTTGGCGGGTCGGCCACCTTCCTTGGCGGCGCGAGCTTGCGGGTTGCATTGTCTGCCAAAAGATGCATCTCGTACAACGCGATCAATACTGCCTGAGCGAGGTTGAGCGAAGCGTGTGACGTTGTCGGAATAGTTACCACGACATGCGCCTGATCCAGTGCTTCGTTCGGAAGCCCCTTGTCTTCCCTGCCAAATAATAGCGCGACCGGACCCTGGTTGGCGAAGTCGAGAAGATGCGTCGCACATTCTCGCGGACTCAGGAGTTGTCGCTTGGCGGCGCGGCGGCGAGCCGTGAAACCGGCCACGCGTACACAATCGGCGAGCGCACTTTCGAGGTCGTCGAAATGCTCGATTGCGTCGATGAGCTCCTGCGTATCGTGCGCGACGCCGGCCAGCCGAAGCGGATCGTAGGCGACAGGACGGACGAGACGAAGCCTCGAGACGCCCATGTTCTTCATCGCGCGAATCGTCGCGCCGATGTTGATGGGGTCTTGAGGCTCGAATAGAACTACCCGAACTGCACTCAGTCGGGACTCACTCATAAAGTTGCCGGCCTCCGCGCCGACTGCTCCGCGCGGAAGCCGGCAAGTTCATTCCTCTAGACTACGGGCCGTCCGGTGACCAGGCGATAAATCACGACGATGACGGCGATTACGAGAAGCAGATGGATCAACCCGCCACCAACGTGCATCACGAAAAAGCCAAGAATCCACAGGACCAGCAGAACCATCGCGATCGTCCAAAGCATTGACGACTCCTAGTAAGGGTAGGCCCGCGGCACCGCGGTTAACCGTCCTATTGGCAACTGTCGTACCGCGACGAAGCGGCCCGTCTCTTTTCTCACCGCGGCGCCCTGTCCACGAACTTTCCTGGCTCCCGCGTTGTGTGTTCCTCGTGAATCGCCTGGCGGCCGAGCAATATTCGCGTAGCGCGGATGTCGTGGCCGACGTCGATTAGTAGCAGCGCAAGGTCACCGCTTCCGTAGAGCAAGCCGGCAAGAACGATGAGGCGGCTGATCTCGCCCAGCAAGGTCGGTATTGCACTGGTTCCCTGTGCAACAAGGCCGGTGAACACTTCCGAGATGAGAAGCAGCAGCAGCACGGCCGCCATCACCTTGAATAGTCTCGAGAGATAGCCGAGGCCGGTGTAAGGCTCGAGATCGGCAGATCTCACGGGCATCGAAGGGTCTGCGCGATGAGGACGCGGTCCCTTGTCGGCTCCGTCGGGGCCAGCGTCATGCTCGGACACTACGGTCGTCGCTTCATCCATTAGTTGTCTCCAGTTCCTATCCACCGCGCGGGATATCCGCGTGTGTCAATATGAGTAAACGGCCCATGGGCGGAAGTGCCCGGGTACACGCCGCACCCTCCTATCAGCGAAGGATGTGCCGCTTCGACGCGATTGACCGCTGCAAGCACCACGCGGGCATCGTTCAGGTTGACCCGTCCATCGTGATTCAGGTCGTCCATACTCCCGTTTCCATCGTTGTCGATGAAGATGTCGGCCGCATCGCCGTACATGTGGCGGCTGAGCGAGGCGCGTCCAGTCGGATCGCCCCCCCTCCTGTTGTATTGAGGCGTCCGAAATCCGCTTAGGACCCGAATCCCCTTTGCCGGAATGCCATGGGCCTCGAGGTCCGTCATCACGAGCTCGAGCTTGTCCACAAGATTCAGGTTTACAACGATGTACTTCGGCCAGACGTTCGCCTGATCGTGGGGAAGGAAATCGCGAAGGCGTAAGTGGTCCGACAAATAGGTGTCCTGCTTTTCCGGCGTAACCTCGATGAACCCGGACGGTGGCGTGTACGTTGCCCTGGGGGTCTTTCGCGCGCTTGGCCATTTCCCAATGAAGTAGAGTCCGATCCTTCCGCCTCGTTCGGCCGAGGCGGGTTTGAGAGTAATCACCGAGAAATCCACTACCGGCCTGATCGCGTCGCCGACCGCGAGGGCCACTGACCAGATGCCGGGCATAATCGGAGTTGTCACGCTCTGGCCGGAATCGGCCTTCACCTTGCTGGCACCAGACGAGAAGGTCGCCACTGCTCCGGCGGGCAGGCTATCTGCAATAGTGCCGCCGGGGTTTTGCAGGTTCGCCCTGAGCTTGCCACTCTCGCCGCGGAGGGGAGTTACGAGATCGAGCGCTGCATCAGTCAGGAAAGCGACCGATGGGGCCCGTGTGTCCGTGAGCGCGCGGCTGAGAATGCCCGCCGTCGTCGGGACTCCGAATGCGACTTGGTCACTCGCATTGGCGATCGACCAGCTCCATCCAATCGCCATGACCACGATCAGGACAGAAGACGCGATATTGAAACGACGCTCGGCCCTGGCACTCAAATGGCGCTGGTGCCACGAGCGCTCGGACGCCGCAGGCACGTTAGTCGCCCACTCCGATGCCGTTGACCATAGATGATCGAAAGTTGAACTTGACCGTCGTCTATCCTGCATTACTCCTCACGTCCAATTCATGGAACAGCTCCAGCACCTGATTGCAAACCTTCGCGATCTTCCTGCACTCATTAAATGGGCCGGATACTTCGGCCTGACGGCAATAGTGTTTGCTGAAACAGGGCTGCTCGTCGGTTTTTTTCTTCCTGGCGACTCCCTCCTCGTTACGGCAGGGCTGCTGTCATCGAAAGGTTTGTTCAACGTCTACCTGCTCGGTCTTCTCGTTAATCTCGCGGCTGCCGCGGGAAATTCAGTCGGATATTTTATCGGCCGAAGCACCGGTCCGAGAATATTTACTCGCGACGATTCCCTCCTGTTCAACAAGAAACACGTCCTCCGCGCACAGGAGTTTTATGCAAAGCACGGGCGCAAAGCCATTGTACTCGCGCAATTCATGCCAATCATCCGAACGTTTTCGCCAGTCGTCGCTGGCGTTGGCAGAATGCCGTATCGTCAATTTCTACTCATCAGTGTGCTCGGCACCATCTTCTGGGTATGGAGCATGCTGTTCATTGGGTATTTTCTCGGCACGATGATTCCGGGACTGGACAAGCACATCGAGGTTCTCGTGCTCGTCGTGGTGTTCATCTCGATTCTGCCCGGCATTATCAGCTGGTATCGCGAGCGCCGAAAGACGGCGATCGCGGCGAACTAACAAAGGAGCTCTAAAATGGCGTTTACACTTCCCGAGCTGCCGTACGGATTCGATGCGCTCGAGCCGCACATCGA
>JBDUEH010000279.1:0-4075 GCA_040002555.1 Gemmatimonadales bacterium
ACCGGGTGACACGACATGAAAATGAGACGAAGCAAATCGTCGCCGACGTTGTCGTCGATTGCTTCGTCGAGGTCATCGACCGTGGAGTCGCGCTGTGAATCGACATCGTAGCCAATCTCCTGATGCTTTCGCTCGAGGAGTTTGCTTCGCCGGTGTGAATCGATCGCGCGACGCTTGGCGATCGACATGAGCCATGCGCCAGGATTGTCGGGCACTCCTGACTCGGGCCATTTCTCCAGTGCTACGACCAGCGCGTCGGCAGCGAGGTCCTCTGCCTCGCCAACATCGCGGGTGATGCGGGTGAGTCCCGCGATCAGTCGCGCTGATTCGATTCTCCAGACCGCCTCGATTGCGCGGTGGGCATCGACAGCAGTCAAACGCGGCCCTCGCGCAGCATAGTCAATTCCTTCTGAGGCTGCGAAATCTGCGGGGACATTTTCCTGCTACCGCGGAAGTTCCAGCCAGAACGAGCCACCATGGGTCTGGAGGCCTTTGAGGTGCGATTCCCACAGTGGCGCGAGAATCCTGGTAGTGAGCCCGAAAGAATGGCAGTATGCCGCGGGAAAATGAATCGCGGCGCGTGGCCCTAATCCCAAAAGCGCGGCGGCGAGCAGGTACTGCTCGGAATAGTACCGGCTGATCCACGAGGCCGGGTAGTCGAATGGAAGAAAGATATCGTGTATCCCGATCAGTACATCAGGCGGAAGCTGCCACATGAATTCCGTGAAGAAGACGGTGGCATCCGAGTTCTGAAAGGAGCGATGACTGCCGTCGAAGAACACCAGGTCACCAGGAGCGAGCCGCGCGAGAAGCGACTTCGTGTCCACCTGCTCGAAAGGTTGCCGGATGACTTCCGAGCAGATAGCATCGACCTCGGCTCTCGGGTGTGGGTCGATCGAAATGATCTGCGTCTCAAGGCCGAAGTCGTTTATCGCCTGTCGGGCGAACTTGGTGGAGTTGCCTGAACCGATTTCCAGAAAAGTCCGCGGACGTCGATGCGCGATCAAAGAGTAAATCGAGATGGCGTCGATTGGGGGAAGCCAGCCATTCTCCCAGTGAGGTTTCGTGGAAGACGCTTCTTCCACCCGCTCGATGGCGATGAGCCGCTCTCGAAACGACAGGAAAAGCCTCAAGACTTCTTCATAGCGATCCTGCTGCCGCTCCAGCAGTTCGGTAATCGGGAGATTCGGTCCGTCGCTCCTGTTCCAGCGTTCGGCAGGAAAAAGCGGATAGTCGAAAATATCGTTCCGCATGCTCCCGAGCGCGCGAAAGACCCTCGAAGCGAAGGCTTGTCGGATGCGGGCCAACGTTATCGCTCTCGTCTTCAATGGAACTCATCATCGTGCAGGATAGGAATTTCGAATCGGGATCGTGGAGTAATGTAGCGCGACCACACGTGGCGGAAGGCGTGTTGGCGCGAGCGCATCCTGAGCTTTCGCTTCGAGAGGTCTATTTTTATGGATGTTGTCGAATCTCACTTTTCGCGCGGGTGCAGGAGCGGCTGCATTCATCAAGGAGAGAGGTCTCCGTGCTGAAGACGTAGACATCATTCCCGGCGCGTCGGGTGGTGCGAAGTGGTTGTCCCTCGGCGGGCTCGACCGCTTCCTGTTCGGCGATTTCCTTCAGGCACCGCGCGATCGGCCGATGCAGCTCATTGGGTCGTCGATTGGAAGCTGGCGGATGGCATGCTTCGCTCAGCGTGATCCTGTCGCGGCGCTGGCGCGTGGACATCACGGTTATATCTACGATCAGATCTACACTCCCAGGCCCTCGCCCAAAGAAGTAACCGCCATCCTGAGCAAGATTCTCGACGACATGCTCGGCCCAACCGGCGTCGATGAAATTCTGGCGCACCCATGGGCCAGGCTGCACGTCATCACAGCGATGACAAAGCTGCTGCCGGCAACAGGAGGCAGAGCCGTTCTTGCTGCGGCGCTCGGCGCAGCGGCACTGGGCAATCTTGTTAGTCGCAAGGTGCTTGGGATGCAGATTCGCCGATTCGTTTTTCATTCCGGCGAGACGTCAACGTTCGAGCATCTGGCAGATCTCCCGACACTACACGCAAAGCTCACTCGCGACAACACTCGCGACGTTCTGCTTGCTTCCGGTGCGATTCCGATGGTTGTTGAGGGAGTGGAGATTCCGGGGCGTCCGGGCGAAGTGCATTGGGATGGAGGTGTTCTCGACTATCATCTCGATCTCGATTTCGGACAAACCGATGGTTTGATTTTGTATCCGCATTTCTATGATCACATCGTTCCGGGCTGGTTCGACAAGGGGTTGAAGTGGCGGCGGCCATGGGGCGCGAATTTCGATCGCGTGCTCTTGATCGCCCCATCTGCCGAATTCGTGAAGTCCCTGCCGGGTGGAAAGATTCCCGACAGGAAGGATTTCTATTCGATGAGGAGCGGCGAACGAATCAAGCGCTGGCAGGCCGTTCTCGATGCAAGCAAAGCGCTGGGTGACGAACTGGGTGACCTGATCGCGTCTGGCAAGATCAGAAACAGGGTAGTCGCCTAAGGACCCGCAAATTTCGTTTGCTCCACAACGCGTTGCCCGAGCGCAAACTGGTGAGCGCGGCAGTGACGGTATAAAATGACCCGATGGAGAACGCGCACATCTTCCTCGAGAACCTCGCGCTCGTCCTCTGCACGGCCGCTGTAACGTCGTTTCTGTTTCAGCGCCTGAAACAACCGGTCGTGTTTGGATACCTGCTCGCCGGGATGATAGTCGGCCCGTACCTGCCGATACCGCTTGCCGCCGACGAGCGGATCCTGCGCATGCTGTCCGAGCTGGGGGTCATTCTCCTGATGTTTTCGCTCGGGCTCGAGTTCCGATTGAAGCAGGTCGCGACAATTGCCGCGACATCCGGCCTGGCAGCCCTGCTCGAAACGACCGCGATGCTCGGATTGGGCTACGTGGTGGGAAGATTGCTCGGCTGGACGACAATCGAAAGCGTATTCGCGGGTGCAATCGTCTCGATTTCGAGCACTACGATCATCGCGAAAGCGTTCGACGAAAATGGAGTTGGCGGGCGACTCCGCGAAGTCGTCTTCGGGATACTGATTGTCGAGGACCTGATCGCAATCATTCTCATCGCATTGCTAACGGCGACCGCGACCGGAGCAGGGCTGTCGCCGTGGAATCTCACGATCACGATCGTTCGGCTCGTGAGCTTTCTGGCCGGGCTCGTCGGCTTCGGTATCCTGATCATCCCGCGATTCGTTCGCGGCGTGGTCAAGCTGGACCGCGACGAAACGCTGCTCGTGGGAACGATCGGCTTGTGTTTCGCCTGCGCATTTCTCGCGTACAAGTTTGGATATTCGGTCGCGCTCGGCGCCTTCATCGGTGGATCGCTCGTGGCCGAATCGGGCGAATCGCTACGCATAGAAACACTGGTGCATCCTGTCCGCGACATGTTCGTCGCGATCTTCTTCGTCTCCGTTGGGTCATTGATCGATCCGCGAATCGTGGTGTCGCATTGGGGAGCGGTGCTCGCGCTGAGCGCTCTGGTAATCACTGGAAAAATCATCGCTGTCAGTGCCGGCTCATTCATCACCGGTAACGGACTTAGAACTTCTATTCAGGCAGGCATGAGCCTCGCTCAGATCGGCGAGTTCTCTTTTATCCTCGCGGCCGTCGGGCTCGCTGAAGGCGTCAACAGAAGCTTCATCTATCCGGTAGCGGTGACCGTATCTGCGTTGACGACGTTGACTACTCCATGGCTGATAAGGGCAGCCGAGCCGGTGGCGATGTGGGTCGATCGAACGCTTCCGAGACCGATTCAGACATCCGCTTCGCTTTACGGAACATGGGTGTCGAACATTCGTTCTGCTCCACCGACTGCCGGAAGATCGAAGACGCGCCGGCTGGTGCGGTTCATAATGCTCGACGCGGTGCTTCTGGCAGGCGTGATCATCGGCGCAGGAGCGGAGCAGGGAAGATTCACGACCATGTTCAGCGGCTGGACGGGCGCATCGCCGCAGGCGGCGTTTCTCGTCGTGATGCTCGGTGCCGCTATCGTCTCGATTCCGCTCGTGCTTGGCATTATCAGGAGCGCGCGAATGCTCGGTCT
>JBDUEH010000280.1:0-4075 GCA_040002555.1 Gemmatimonadales bacterium
GGACCGAATTTCTGGTTGTCGGACGCGCGACCATGCCGGACGAAGAAGAGCAGTATAAGTCGTATAGAAAAGTCGTCGAGGCGTTCGGCGACATGCCCGTGGTAATTCGTACCTTTGACGTCGGAGGTGACAAGCTCCCGGTCGGTGGACATCCATCGGAGGCAAACCCGTTTCTGGGTTGGCGCGCAATCCGCATGTGTCTCGATGAACCGGAGCTTTTCAAGACGCAGCTGCGGGCGCTATTGAGAGCCGCGATGCACGGCGACGTGCGAATCATGCTGCCGCTGGTAGTCTCGGTTGACGAGGTTCGCCAGGCTCGTCGTCTGCTCGCGGAGGCGGCGGCCGAGCTCGACGCGCGGGGAGTGGACTATCGTCACGACCTCCGCTCGGTGTGATGGTCGAAACTCCGGCGGCTGCGATCGCGGCCGACAGCCTGGTGAAGGACGTCGCGTTCTTCAGCATCGGCACCAACGATCTCGTGCAGTACACGCTGGCAGTAGACCGTGGCAACGCAAACCTCGCCAGCCGGTTCACACCGCTTCACCCGGCCGTGTTACGCCTCATTCAACGAACTGTTCAGGTGGGTCATGAGAACGGTCTCGAGGTCAGCGTATGCGGCGAGATGGCGTCGCAGCCAATCATGGCGTTCGCGCTGATCGGGCTCGGTGTTCGTCAGCTGAGCGTCGCGGCGCGGTCAGTTCCGCTCGTCAAACGCATTTTACGTGGTGTCAGCGCGAGGATTGCGACGGAGGCCGCGAACGCGGCTCTTGCAGCCGGCACAGCAAGAGAGGCAGAGCGCGCACTTCGAAGCCGTCTATTGTCTGCATTCGGCGATGCAGAGTTTCTTCGCGACGGGTTGCCCGAGTCCGTCGACGGGAATACGTTTGAAGGATTCGGCGGACCGTAAGACCAATGCCGGCACGAATCGTACGGCGTGCCCGCAGTCTGCTTCTCCCAGTCCCAATCCTCAGGGAATATCGTGCTCGATCGACATCTTTTTACCTCTGAGTCAGTTACCGAGGGTCATCCCGACAAGGTAGCCGACCAGATCTCGGACGCCATTCTGGATGCAATCCTGACTGACGATCCCATCGCGCGCGTTGCGTGCGAAACTCTCGTGACCACTGGTCTCGCCTGCGTTGCTGGTGAGATCACAACTACAACCTACGTTTCGTTTGCGGACATCGTTCGCGACACGATCGAACGCATCGGCTACACCGATGCGAGTTATGGATTCGATTTCAAGACGTGCGCTGTCGTCAGCACGATCGGTCGGCAATCGCGCGACATTGGCCAGGGAGTGGATACCGGTGGAGCTGGCGACCAGGGAATGATGTTCGGGTACGCCTCGGACGAAACGCCGGAGTTGATGCCTCTCCCCATCGTTCTCGCTCATCGTCTCACCAAACAATTGGCAGACTGCAGACGGAATGGCGCCGGCGATTGGCTCAGGCCGGACGGCAAGTCGCAGGTCACCGTTGTCTATGAGGACGGAGTTCCGGTTGCTGTCGATACGGTGGTCATATCGACCCAGCACAGCGACTCGATCAGCAACAAGAAGCTTCACCAGGCAGTCATCAGTGACGTTATCGAACCCGTTATTGGGAAAGAGCTTAGGGCGAAGAACATCAAGTATCACATCAACCCGACCGGCCGCTTCGTAGTTGGCGGTCCGCAGGGTGATGCCGGACTCACCGGTCGCAAGATCATCGTCGATACTTACGGTGGTATGGGTCGCCACGGCGGCGGCGCGTTCAGCGGAAAGGATCCGTCGAAGGTCGATCGCAGCGCCTGCTATGCAGCGCGTTGGGTGGCGAAGAACATTGTCGCTGCAAAGCTGGCTCGCCGTTGTGAGGTGCAGCTTGCTTACGCCATCGGCGTTGCCAAGCCGGTCTCGGTGATGGTCGACACATTCGGCACAAACACCGTTCCCGAAGCGGCAATCATGAAAGCAGTCGGAGAGGTCTTCGACCTCACCCCGCGCGGCATCATGGCCGACCTCGATCTCAGAAAGCCCATCTACCAGAAGACTGCTGCCTACGGGCATTTCGGTCGGCAGCCAGAGAAGAGCGGTTCCGGGAAGAACGGAAGAACCTTCTTCACGTGGGAACGGACTGATAGAGTCAAGCAGCTTCTGAAAGCAGTCAAGTAATTGCATCTCGCATCATGAAAAGCCGTCCACTCGAGTGGACGGCTTTTTTCGTTTCTATACCTTCTTTAAACAGCAATCAACAGCGATAGGGGGATGTTAACAGCGGATAGTGGGATGACTACGGAAACCAGTAAGGGATTGTGGGCAACTTCCGAATCCGCTGTTCCGTTGTAACCCCCTAGTAAGTTGCCTTCCCGTAGTCATCCCACTATCCGCCGTTAACATCCCCCTATCGCTGTCAATTGCTGTTGAAAGAACCAGAGTGACGCCAAGACCCTTCAACTGGCACGAATCCAAGCATTACATTGGAAGAATGCAGCTCACCGAAGTAGAAGTAATGCGCCTCGGCCTCGACCGATCGAATAACTCCTATGTGGTGATACTTCGGGAAAAGGGCGGAGAGCGGCTGTTGCCGATATGGATCGGACAGCCGGAGGCAGAGTCGATCGTCATCGAGATGAGTAAGGTCCGGCGCGAGCGTCCGCTCACCCACGATCTGTGCAAGACCCTCATCTCGGCTCTTGGTGGAACGCTGCGCCGGATTCAGATCACCAAGGTTGAGAACCGGACTTATTTCGCCGAGATGCAGATCAACCGCGACGAGCAGATCATCAGCGTAGATGCGCGGCCATCCGACAGTATTGCGATCGCCCTGCGATTCTCGGCCCCGATGTACGCCCAGGATTCGTTGCTGACGGTGATGGAATTCAAGGATGCTCCGGAGGACGGTGAAGCTGAAACAGACTCAGAAACGGAGTCGGAGTCGGAGCCATGGAAGGCATCTGTCGATTCGCCGTCGCCAATTCAATCCGACGAAATGAGTCCTGAGCAGCTCAAGCGTTATCTGGAAAATCTGCGTCCGGAAGATTTTGGGAAGTTCAATATTTAGGCTGTTGCTGGTCGTGCTCCTCGCGCGGACAGCCGCAGCTCAGGAGCTCGACCAGACAGACACAACGCAAGTTCCTCAGGGCCCGCAACACGTAGCCGGCCAGGTCGTGCGTCCTGGAAAAGCCACCATGTTGCCCGTGCCGGGAGTGTGGGTCATGCTGCATCGCGTCGGCACCGACCACGCAGCACCACTCGACTCGATGCGTTCAGACGTGACAGGCCACTACGTGTTCGACTTCAGGCGAACGGGCGAGCCCGGCGCCATCTACTTCGTTTCCGCTTCGTACGGTGGAGTCGCGTACTTCACGCCGCCGCTTCAGCATTCGAAGGTCGTTGGTGAAGAAGCCGAAGTATCGGTGTTCGACACGACTTCGGCGCCTGTTCCGGTGAGCGTCCGCGGTCATCACGTGATTGTGTCAACCGTCAGCGTAAACGGTCAGCGCTCCGTGACTGAAGTGTTCGAGCTGGCGAACGACTCATCAGTTACCCGCGTCGTGTCGTCGGATGGCGGCGCAGTGTGGTCGGCGATTCTTCCGAAAGGCGCCAACTCGTTTCAGGTGACGCAGGGAGATGTGCCGGCTGTTGCGGTGAAATTCACTGACGGACGAGCGCTCGTGTACGCTCCGATCGCGCCGGGACTAAAGCAGGTTGCGCTCACGTATTCGGTGCCGGCTCAGAATTTTCCGATGAGCATTCCGGTTGAGAAAGAGACGCAGATCTTCGAGGTTCTCATCGAGGACGAGAAGGGCACGGTCACTGCCCCAAAGATCAAGGAAGTATCGCCGGTCGCTCTCGAGAAAAGAAATTTTCGGCGTTTTATTGGCGCCGATTTGCCGACGAATTCTGTTGTCGTGATCGCACTGCCCGTGGTGGAGAAGCGAGCTGACATCGATCCGCGATTCATGGTCGCGCTGACAGTTCTGATCGGCGGCGCGATGGTGTTTGCGCTTGCCCGGGCGCTCAAGCGAAGGTAAGCTTCTTTCACAATTGATCGCGGACGGAGCCCCGGAAGCCGGTGAAATGCCGGCGCGGCCC
>JBDUEH010000281.1:0-4061 GCA_040002555.1 Gemmatimonadales bacterium
CGGTGGATGTCTCGAGGCCTTCTTCGCCAGAACTCGCCTTCATGATGCGATAGTCTGCGCGGTAGTGCTCGCGCAGGTCGCGCTCGATTGCGGCAAGGACGTTGGCGTCGTCGTCGACCGCCATGATTACGGGCTTGGTCACGAGATGAAATCATTCATGGTGTTTTGGAGGCTATGCACGACCGAATATGCGGGAACTCAGAGCTGCCGAATAGGGTTTGCGGACTCACAGTGCGCTCTGAATTTTGGTTGTCAACACCGCTGCACTCGAGCCGTAGCGCGCGAGCATCTCTGCCGCTGCGCCGTGCTCGGGCTGCAGGAGTGCATAAAGCAGATGACCTCCACTAACCAGCTTGCGGCGTCGCTCTGTAGCAATTCTGATTGCCGCCTGGACAATTGACTGCGAATCGGCATTGAAGGTGATCTTCGGCCGTTCGACTCTGTCCTCCTCAGGACGCACACGATCGCCGACATCCAACCTGAATCGTTCGAGGTCCATTCCACTTAGCTGGGTGAATGCCACGAGTGGCAAACCGCCTGCTCGCAGCAGACCGAAGAGCAGATTCCCCGGCCTGATTTGATCCTGTCCAAGCCGAAAAGCGTCGTCTCCGGCGAGCTCCAGAGCGTTTTGCAGTTTCGGATCTACGCCGGGCGGGTTGACAGGCCGTGCATCTCTTTCGGCGAGAATTGCATCGGGATCCATCCCGCAAAGCTCGACGATGCGCCGTCGCACAGCATTCTGCGGATCGTCCTCGAAATGCTGGCGCGCAGTATCGCGCGCGGAATGCTGCGTTGCCCAGCCGGTGAGACTCGGATCTGCTCCGATCTGCAAAAGGCATTGGACCACCGGCATCCACAAATTACCGACGGCAATGTTGATCATAGGTGCGCCGAAAACAGGGCTGTTAACCGGAAACCCTCGTGAGGCCATGTATTCGAGAACGGCAATGCGCCCATTGAGCATCGCGACAAAGAACGCTTCCATCAGAATCTCTTCATCTTCCGGATCTGGATGACCCAGTACGAATCGAGGACCGACAGCATCGAAATCAGGACGAACTCGTCGCGCGTCGGCTGTCGGCTTGCCTTTGGCATCGAGCGAACGTCGCACTCCTTCGGTATCGCCTAGGCCGGCGGAGATCCAGAGAGCTTTGCGCGGTGTACAGTGAGGCGCGAGAACATCAATTGGTTCGCTATTCCAGTAGCGAATGAGCGCATGTTCGAGAACCGGAATTCCGTTAGGCGGAATCCAGGCCGGATCTGCACCACGTTCGAGCAGCCAACGTACCTTGTCGGGCTTGATGCCCGGGTGGCCGCAGAGCTGTCTGTTGAGCTCGAGCCGAACGTCCTGCCCCCTGGAGCCGAGCAGATCCATTATCGGGCGCATCGTTTCGCGGCCTTGGGCTCGTTCATGGTGAAGGGCCAATCGCAGAAGGCTCCGCCCTTCTCTAACCTCAACGTCCGAGGGCTGGAGCAGGTCAGGATGTTTTTCTACGACTCGCTGCAGCTCATTTACGTCAGCCGCCCCGATGGCTCTCGACGCGTCGCGTATCGGATCCGCTTCCATCCCGGTCTCGCGGGGCCGGGTCTCTGATTGACCGCGACTAAGGAGCACGTCCCAGCTCGAGAAACCCATGCTGCGCGCCACGGCCAGACGCGCTTCGTCTTCAGAGAGGGTTGACCCAAGAATTTCATCGATGCGCGCTCCATATAACCGCGGCACGTATGCCGCTATCGTGCGCGCCGCCATCATCCGGCCTTTTTCTTGATTGTCGAGAAGCGCGCGAACGTGCTGGTCGTAGAAGTCGCGACTGTTGTAGCGGACCGATCCGTGATTGTAGCTCTGACGATTCACGTCACCGTAGTAGCGGACAAGTTTCGGCCAACTCGCAAATCCATATTCCCGCGCGATGATGAGCTGGGTGTCAGCGAGTTTGACTGTGGTTAACGCCGATGCATCAATCGACGGCTGTTGCGTGTGGGCGCGCGCAAGTGAATCGGGGTCGCCGGCACGGACGCGACGAAGAAACGCCTTCGCTTCCTTGTGCTCGAACTCGAGATTTGGACTCGGCGGCAGCGGGCGGACTGCTGGCATGATACTCTCCTTTCGTTGTGGCCCGTGTCCGCGTGGTGGGCCCGAAAAGAGTTGGGTTATCGATCAGGTGACGCGCCTGCATCGGAGGGGACAATCCCTTTCCGCGGACCGGGTGCGCTCCGACAGCGCTCTCAGAAATTCGCGGCCCGAAGGGTTCGCGTCAAGGCGGAACAGGGTTTGGCTGGCGGCTGCCGAAACAACCCTTCGACAGGGCGCGTAGGGGCCCCGTATGGGAAACACCATCACTCCGGGAGGGTGAAATGGGAACGTACGCGCCCGCGAATGGACAGAAACGGGGCATCCTGATGGCACTCGGCATCGTCCTGTTAATCGCCGGGTTCTGCGGACATTTCTTCGCCGCGAAAGCGATCGGTGGTACATACATCGCCTATCGTGACCACATGGTGGGGTTCTTTGGTCTGACGATTATCTCGGGCGTCCTAATCGCTTTTTTGGGTCGCAAGTTCTGGAGAGGCCGCCCGGAGCTCACGCTGTTCGTCGTCGGAGTCATCCAGGCGGCGTTCGGCCTCTACATCTACATCAACCGGTTCAACCTGCACGGTTGATGACGGTTGGTTAAATGGCTGGAGTTAACACCACGTCGACGTCGCAAAACGATGCTCGACCGATCACGGCGGTGACTGGTCGCCCTGATCGATGGTGTCTCGTCCTTCCTTGTCAGGATTACCGAACGTCCAGTTGAGGCTGAGGAGAAGGCCCCGAATCAGACGAGCACGACTCGATGTCTGATTGAATCGTGGGT
Source organism: Gemmatimonadales bacterium (assembly GCA_040002555.1). Taxonomy (GTDB): domain Bacteria; phylum Gemmatimonadota; class Gemmatimonadetes; order Gemmatimonadales; family Gemmatimonadaceae; genus UBA4720. The sequence goes on from JBDUEH010000281.1 coordinate 2,859, forward strand.
CGATTGTCGTATTGCTTTCGCGTGACGTATTGAACGGATCGATGACGCGCATCGTGACACTCAATCGATCCTGCATCAACTTCTGGCGAGCCGCCATGCTGAATTGCGTCCTCGCCGCGTTGTGCCCCTGCTCCACAGTCATCGGTGCCTGATAGGAAACGAGTGCTTGCAGATCCTGCGTGCTCGACACGCGAAGCGATACGTTCGACCGCACCCTCCACCCGAACGTGCTGACCGACAGACCATCAGCGATGTTCGCCGCATTGCTGACCTGTTTATATGCGCTCGCTCCGGCGAACCCACCCAACCTGCTTCCAGTCAACGCGACCGTGGCATCCCCGCCATAGGCATCGCTTGTCGAGATGTTCGCGAAGGTTCTCGTTGTCACGCCAGCGCTGTCGATCGATCTCAGAGTCCTGACCGCGTCGATCGTGCGACGGAAAAATGGAGTCAGCTGGAGCGTCACGTGCTCGCCAGTTTGCTGAAGTCCAAGCTCCACCGCGCGGATATACTCCGGCTTCAGGTAAGGATTGCCACGTGAGAGATTGAGCGGGTCAGCGTAGTGGGAAGTCGGATCGAGTACATCGGTGTCATCGGGGCGTCGAATACGCGTGGAATAACTCAGCTTCACCTGACGTGCGTCATCGACGTTGTATGCAACCAGAGCACTTGGGAAAATGCTGTTGTATTGGTTTTCAAACGTCGCGTTGCTTGTATTCAGATGAAATCGCGTTGCAGCACGCTCGACGCGCACTCCACCCTGCATCTGGAACTTTGGGCTCGCTGCGACGAGCAGGCCGTACGCCGCATTGACGAGCTGTCGATACGTGAAATCGCTGATCCGCGTCGTATCGGGGAGGTAAGCAGACGTCGCTGCGTTGAACAACCGCGTATCGAGTGTCGTATGAATTTGTGAGAGCGATCCCTTGTAACCGGTCTCCAGTCGCATGAAGCTGGAAAGCGGCCGTACGTAGTCGAGTTTAAGTGAATTTTCACTCGGGTGTTCCTCAGTCGTTCGAGACTCGAGCGCTGTTGTGCTGATCGGAGTAAGGTCGAAACCAAGCGTATGCGAAGCGATATTATTTGGGCCTCCCTCTCCGTCCTTCACGACTCGAAATTCACTCGACAGTTTGTGCCCCTTTTGCACAAAGGAGTGCTTGTAGCCCAAAGTCGATTCAAAGTTCGATTCATGTCCTTTGCCGG
>JBDUEH010000282.1:0-4058 GCA_040002555.1 Gemmatimonadales bacterium
CGGCATATCGCTATGGCCTGTTCCGGATCTCCCGCCTTTCGATACTCGTTTGCTAACGGCGCAAAATACCGGCGTGGATTTTCGTGGAATTTTTGCCTGAGCTCGTCAATCCGCGCTGAGCCTTGCATCAAAGAACCTCGTATTTGTGCCATCCCCGCTTCTATCGGGACAGAACGGCTGAAGATACCCTGTTTCCACGACGGGCGTCAATCGCAGGAAGTCACTGCGTAGCTTGCTTTTACGCCTGTCGAGCCGGTAGTTTTGGAGGCTGTACGCCAATCGGCTAACTGCATTTTTTCTTGTGTCCGTCAGGAGTAAAGCCCCGTGTTACAATCCATGCGGAGCTCCGCAAAGTACATCTGGATTTTCCTCGTCGTTGCATTTGTCGGGGGATTCCTGCTTGCTGAGACATCCGGACTGCTTGGAACCGCGCGTGTAACTACATCGACTGCTGTTGCCACCGTCAACGGCGAGGACATCCTCGCTTCGACGTGGTTCAACGCAACCGCGCAGCTCGAACAGCAGACCACGCAACAGACCGGCCGCAGCGTTTCGCTCGACGAACGCCGCCACCTATCCGACCAGGCATTTGAGCAGCTGGTCAGCGATGCCCTGCTCCGTCAGGAGTACCGCCGCCGCAGGATTGGGGTCACGAACGACGAGTTGGCCGAGGCCGCCAAATTCGCTCCGCCGCCGCAGTTGGCGCAGAGCCCGGAGCTGATGACAGACGGACGCTTCGATCCCGACAAGTATCAGCGCTTGCTTGCAAGCCCTGCTGCTCGTCAGCAGGGAATTCTTGTTCAGCTCGAGGCGTATTACCGGGACCAGATTCCCCGCGAAAAGCTTTTCGAGCAGATCGCTTCGGAGGTCTATCTCAGCGACGAGCGCCTGTGGATGATGTGGCAGGATACGCGCGACACAACGCAAATGACCTACGTCGCATTTCGTCCTGACCTGATCAAGGACAGCGAAGTGACCGTCGCCGAATCTGACATTAAGGACTACTACAACAAGAACAAGAAAGATTTCGAAAAACCGGCGCGCGCCGTCGTATCGGTGATCGCCATTCCGCGTACCGTTACTGCTGCGGATTCCGCCGCCGTTCGCAATCGTATCTCGGCACTCCGCGATCGCATCGTCAAGGGCGAAAAATTCGAAGACGTTGCAAAGGCAGAGTCGAGCGATTCAGCCTCTGCGGCGAATGGCGGACTGCTTGGGCCTGGTGTTCGGGGACGCTTCGATCCCGTGTTCGAAGAGGCCGCCTACGCACTCAAGGTCGGTGAGATCTCGCAGCCGGTCCCGACGCAATTCGGCTATCACATCATCAAGGTCGATGAAAAGAAGGGCGACACGCTGACAATTCGTCACATCCTTCTCCCCATCGCACAAAGCGACGCGGCGGCAACAGCCACTGACAGAAGGGCTGACGAGCTTGCAAAGATTGCCGCATCCTCGGACAAACCAGAAGCACTCGACGAAGCGTCGAAGAAGCTCGGTCTGCCGATCAAGCACGGCTCTGTTCTCGACACAGACGCGCTTACGATCGACGGAAAGTTTGTACCAAGCGTTGGCCCTTGGGCGTTCGCGGGAGCAAAGGTTGGAGAGACGAGCGACCTCTTTGACGCCGACAACGGCTACTACCTCGGCCGTCTGGACTCGCTCACCAAGGGCGGGATTCCTTCGCTCGAACAGGCGACGTCGGAGATTCGCGCCATCCTCGCGATTCAGAAGAAGCTCGACAAGTTGATGCCGAGGGCGACGCAGTTCGCCGCGGCGGCAGCGAAGAGTTCGCTTGAAGACGCGGCGAAAGCGAATGGACTTGCTGTCATTCAGAGCAAGCCGTTCACCCGCGTCGGTGGCGCTGAAGGAATCGGGAGGTTGAATCAGGCGATTGGCGCAGCGTTCAAGCTTCCGATCGGTGCGGTCAGTGCACCAATTCGCACCTACGACGCGATCTTCGTCGAACGTGTTGACCAGCGCGTGATGCAGGACCGGTCCGTATTCGAAAAGACCAAGGAAACGCAGCGGGCGCAGCTGACCAACCAGCTGAGACAGCAGAAGGTTCGTGATTTCCTTGAGAACCTGCGAGAGAACGCGAAGGTTACGGATCGGCGGAAGGAAATCGAGTCGGCAAATCGACAGGCTCAATAGCTGACCGCTACAAAAAAAGTGCCGCGCGAAATATGCGCGGCCTTTTTTGGCTGACTGCTGACTGCTAAAAACGGTTAACGAAGAGTTTCAAACGGTTATCGCTGTTCTGTTGGGCGGTCAGCAGTCAGCGGTCAGCGTCCTTAAATCAGTCTCTTCGGCTCGGGCCGAACCTCTTCCGGAGCGGCCGCATTCGCCGCACGCCGCTGATCGAGCTCGGCCTGAGTGAGACGGGGCTCATATTTGGACGAGTCATCGCCCTGGATGCCGTTGGTCGCCTCATTGATGTTCTTCTTGAACTCCTTGATGCCCTTCCCCATCGAGCCCGCGATTTCAGGAATTCGCTTCGCCCCGAACAGGAGAAGCACGATGACCATGATGATCAGAATTTCTGGAAAGCCAAGATTGCCGAGCATTGTCCTATTCTCCTAGAAGAGCGAACGCGCAATCAGGTAGGCGATCAGCACGCCAACGAGACTGAGCAAAGATACGTCGAGGGCCACCGGACCGAGCGCGAATTTCAGAATTACGAGATCGATCGTCAGTGGACCGGCAGACGGTGATACACCAGTGGTGAAAAATTCCTTCGCTGCCCCCGGAGGCAGAAACTTGCGGCAAACCTGCGTCAGCAGTCCCCCCGCAATAAACCCAGCCGAAAGCGTGATTCCGTTAAACATCACTCCGCGCCGAACCGCGCCGCGTGGGGGCATTATGCGTGTCGCTCCATTACGTAGGAAATAGACTCGATGAGCGCGGTTCGCGCTACGGTATCCGGCACGTTGGCGAGGGCTTCCCTTGCCTGGCGTGCAAACAATGACCCGCGATCGCGGGCGTAGTCCAGACCGCCGTTGTCGGCGACGATCTGAATGACTTCGCGAATCTCTGCGTCACCCGGGTTTGAGTTCGCGAAAAGCTGATCGACCTTTCTGCGGTCGTCGCTCCCCATCACCCCCATGGCCGCGATCAACGGAAGCGTAACCTTGTGCTCCTTGAGGTCGAGCCCGGTTGGCTTGCCGGTCGTCGATTCCTGCTCGGTATAGTCGATCAGGTCATCCGCGATCTGGAACGCCATTCCAAGCGCCGTCCCATAAGCGGAAAGAGCCGAACGATGATTTCGCGCACCGGCCAGCGATCCAATCTCGCACGCAGCGGATATCAGCGATGCTGTCTTCGATCCGATAAGAGCGTAATAATCGTCCTCATCAAACGAGAGTGCGTCCTGAACCGCGAGTTGACGCATTTCACCAACGGTCATCTCGGTTGACGCTCTGGTCAGCGCTCGCAGCGCGTCGAGGTCACCGAGCGTCACGAGCTTCGTTAGTGCCGTTGAATATAGAAAGTCGCCCATGATCACCGAGATCTGGTGACTGAACAGCGAATTCAATGTCGGCATCCCGCGACGCAGCACCGAGTGATCAACCGCGTCATCGTGCACCAGCGTAGCGAGATGAATCAGCTCGACAGCAGCGCCGAGGGTTATTGCGTGGGGCTCGGATTTGTCTTCGACGCTGCTGCACAGAAGGACGAGCGTCGGCCGGAACATCTTTCCGCGCATCGTCATCAGGTGCGTTCCAATCTGCGCGACGAGCGGCGCATCGTTGGAAACGGCAGTGACCATATCCTCGGTGACCGCTTCGAGACGTTCCTTCACCGAAGCCTGAATTCGTGCGAGCGACGCTTTTTCTTCCGACCTGTCCAGACCCGCCACGGAGCCCTGAGCTGCGGTCATTTAGCAGTTGTGGTCAAGGCGGAGAGTCTATCGCCGGCATCGCGGAAACCTATCTGAACGGCTAGCACCCGTTGAAAATAACCTGCCGCATCGGCTGAGCGACCCAGCGATTCTGCAGCACGTCCAAGGAGATAGAGAACTCCGACAAGGTGTGAATCGGACATGCCGGGCTCATGGAGAA
>JBDUEH010000283.1:0-4057 GCA_040002555.1 Gemmatimonadales bacterium
CGTGAACCCCGTAAATCTCGGCGTTCGCGCGACGTTTTCCGATCTGGGCGCAACTGTAGGGGAGTGGCTCGGTGTCTCATATCGCGGGAAGGGAAGTTCCTTTCTAAACGAGCTTATCGCTCAGTGACTGAAAAGGACGAATCTGAAAGCGCGAAGGACCTGCGGGACACGGCCTTTGCGGCGATGGAAAACGCCTACGCCCCGTACTCGAGATTTCGCGTCGGAGCGGCGGTGCGAACAACTTCCGGCGAAGTGATTGCCGGTTGCAACGTTGAGAATGCCGCTTACGGCGAGGCGCTTTGCGCCGAGCGTGTGGCGATTGCCGCCGCGGTTGCGAGAGGAATGAAGGAGTTCGATGAGATAGCTATCGCGAGCGAGTCGGACGAGCCGGCTGCTCCATGTGGCTCGTGCCGGCAGACGATGAGCGAGTTCGCTCCCGATCTGAAGATCACGAGCTATTCAAGAAACGGAAAGCAGGTGACGTGGCGCTTGAGCGATTTGCTGCCCGAAGCGTTTGCGTCGAACCATCTACGTGGAAGGATGTAAGTGGAATTGATTTCAACCCGGCTAAAGCTCGCCGGCCTTGTACTACTGACAGTCGTTATCGCCGCCTGCACAGAAGACCTCGACAATAGCGCGGGTTGCCCGCTGCTGTGCGTGAATCAGCAGGCAGGCGTCCAGACCGTCATTCTCGATGCAGTGACCTTCGACAGCACGGTCTCCTCGCTGACAGGCCTGGGCACTGAGCGGTCACTCTTTCTCTCGACGCGCGGGGACACCGTCGATTCGCGCGCGATCATCCGGTTCGATTCAATTCCCGCCCGTTACAGGAAGCCGGGAAATGACACCACGACGTTCCCGGTAACAACGGCGGACAGCGTGCTGCTGCATATCCGCGTAGATACCGTTGGCGGAAAAATTCCTGATCAGGTCACACTCGACGTCTATGACGTCAACTCGACGGCAGCGGACACGCTGATCGATCCGGTCGCCGCGTTGTTCACACCTGCTCGCCTCATCACTTCGCAGACTTACGCGAAGGCCAATCTCAAGGACTCCGTCACGATCAGTTTTGTATCGAGTGCAATCGTGTCGCGGGTCGGTGGTCCGATGCGACTCGGCATACGAGCGCGCGCGAGCTCGTCGGTCCAATTGAAAATCAGGTCAACCGAATTCGGGGGCGGCCCGACATTTCTTACGTACCGCGTTTCCCCCGATACGACCATCGCGCCAGTCTCGCTCCAGCCGTTCTCGAAGAGTCCGACTGACAATGCTTCCGACGCGATTTCCCTTGCCGACTACAGTCTACTCGTAAACGGAACGGCCAATGGTTCGCCGAGCCAGCTCAACGTCGGAGGACTTCCCGCACGCCGCGCGTATCTGAAGTTCAACGTTCCGGCTTTCATAACCGATTCGGTCGACATCGTGCGCGCCTCGCTTCTGCTAACTCAGATACCCAACACGCAAATAGATCCAAACGACACAGTTTTTATCATCCCGAACGTCGGGCTTGCGACTGATGCCGTGAAGGATGTGCCAAAGGCGGCGCAGATCACAGCTATCGCTGACGCCGATACGCTGAAGGCACATCCAGGCGCGTCGGGCGTGAAGGCGATCGAGATTGCACAGATCATTAACGTCTGGCGCTCGCTGGCAGCCACAAAGACGCCGCGCGTCATCGTGCTCCTGAGCACACAGGAAGGTGAGTCACCGCTCGAAGCAAGATTCTTTTCGCTGGAAGCTTCGCCGGAACAGCGACCACGCCTTCGAATTACCTACTCAACCAGAAAGTCCAAGGGACTGCCATGACGCGCCGCCTTGCAATAATTGTTGTAGCGGCGTTGGCCGTGACCTCGGCCGCTGCATCTGCACAAGGAACGCTCAGTACTCAGGGGTTCGGATATCCGCCGGGTCAGTTCAGCACGCGCGCTCTCGCGACGGGCGGCGCTATCAGTGAATTCGACTTCGACTCACCAGTGAATCCCGCATCAATTGGATTGGCAGGGGAACCACGCCTTTTTCTTCAGTACGAGCCGGAGTTGAGGAGACTGACCAACGGTTCAGCGAGCTCAAACACCACGACTTCACGTTTTCCAGTGATTTCGGCCCTCGTTCCGGCGGGAACCCGCGCAACCATCGGCGTGTCAGTCTCGACATATCTCGACAGGTCTTCGGGCACTCAGGTTACCAGAAACCTGGACGTTGCCGGAGTTCTCGCGACGAGCACTGAAACGAATCGCGTCGAAGGGTCTCTCAACGATCTTCGTCTTGCCGTTGGGTACACGCCGAATCAGAAAGTCCAGATCGGACTCGGTGGCCATGTCTTTACCGGGCGAAACCGGGACTCGTTCCTTCAGACGTTTCCTGATACTCTGAAGTTCAGTTCCATTAGCCAAACCACGAGTCTCGACTTCACAGGGTTTGGAGTTTCTGCCGGGGTGCTTCTGAAGGCGTCGCGAGTTTTCGGAATCGGAATTAGCGGTCTCAAGGGCGCAAAGATCGCAACTCACGTTGGCGACACCCTGGTTTCGGAGGCGAAAATCCCGGACCGGATATCGGCAGGTATTTCGTACGAAGGGATCCCTGGCTCGAGTATTTCCGCCCGGCTGTCGCGCGAGATGTGGTCGAAGCTGAATGGCCTTTCGGGTGAGGCTGGCAGCAGGGCGGTGGATGCATGGGACTCGGGAATTGGTCTCGAGGCGCTCGGACCGAATATCTCCGCGAGACAGACTATTCTCCGGCTCGGCGCACGCTATCGAACGCTGCCGTACGAAGCAGCCAACGAGCGGGTGAAGGAGCTGGCGTTCACCGGCGGTATCGGTGCGCAGTTCTTCCGCAATCGGGCGGCGTTCGATTTCGGTGTCGAGTACGCCACACGGAAGTCGGATGCGTCGTCTCTGAGCGCACTGAAGGAAAAAGCGTACATCTTCAGCTTCGGTTTGCGCGTAAGGCCGTAAGTCATGGGCGAGCAAGTGATCGAAACGGGTCCGCTTGTCCTCGTCGCCGACGATGTGCCGGCGAACGTCGAGCTGCTGTTCGATCAGCTTCACACTCTTGGTTACCGGACGGTTGCGGCATACGACGGTCCGTCTGCCGTTGCAGCGTGCTTCGAGCACAATCCGGATCTTTGCATCCTCGACGTTTCGATGCCGGCGGGCGACCTCGGTGTAGATACCCGGTCAACCGGATTCGAGGTATGCCGCCGCATCAAGCGCGATCCCCGGACTTCGCGCATCCCGGTAATCTTTGTCACGGCGCTCAACGATACGGGCGACCGGGTTCGCGGGATTGAAGCTGGCGGCGATGATTTTCTCACGAAACCGCACAATCGCCTTGTGCTTGGTGCACGCGTCAGAAGCCTGCTTAAACTCAAGGCGGCAACGGACGCACTCGAGAACAGCTACCGAAAGCTTCGCGAGCTGGAAAAAGTTCGCGACGACCTGATGAAGATGATCGTTCACGATCTCAAGAGTCCGCTCACGTCTGTCTTGGCCACGCTCGAGCTGCTGGGCGACGGAGACTTTGGCGCATTGTCCGAGAAACAGCGGCGTGCGGTCGGAGATGCTGAAGGCAAGTCGGAAGATCTGCTCGCCCTGATTGAAGACATTCTCGAGGTCGCGCGAATCGAGGAAGCTGCGGTGACACTCGTGCCGACTCCCATCGCACCTGCTGCGTTGCTGACCGAGCTGATGTACGAGTGGGGTCATCGGTTTCAGCAGGAGAACACGAGTGCATCGATGAAAGTCGAGGACGACACTCCCGTATTTCACGCTGACAAGGGGTTGGTCAAGCGGGTGTTCTCAAACCTGATCCAGAACGCGGTTACGCATTCCTCAAAGCCAATCGACCTTGTGCTCAGTGCGCGTCAGAGCGGCGACTCGGTTCTTTTCACCGTGAGTGACAACGGTCCGGGCATTCCGCCCGAGTATCACGAAGTGATCTTTCGGAAATTCGGCCAGGTCGCCGGGACTGTCACGCCGAAGGTGCGCAGCTCAGGTCTCGGCTTGACCTTCTGCAAACTTGTCGTCGATCTGCACGGCGGAATGATCTGGGTGAA
>JBDUEH010000284.1:0-4055 GCA_040002555.1 Gemmatimonadales bacterium
ATTCAACACTACCCGGCCGGCGACTGACCTCGCCGGCCGAGTCGTCGTATCGCCATAAGCGACCCGCGACAATAATCACAGTCGGTCTCATGATTGCCGCCACCCTTGGTGCGATTCAGTTCGGTCGCCCAGTGCCGGCGTTCGAGATGAAGCCGTTCGGGACATTCCTGACGCACGCTCTTCCGTTTGCGGCTCCGTCTGCATCTGCGTTCGGCGAAAGCGGTGGTGTTCTCCTCAAGTTTTCATTGCCTGGACAGAAGCTCGAGTATCCACTCGACGTGCATGGCGATCCGACAGCCCTCGCTTACAGCTGGATTCGAAACGGAGACACCGTTTCAGTCGAAGCCGCGCGGCAGCTGAACGGTGCCGATGTGCTCGCTCCGTCGCGACCGGGGTTCTATCGCCTTGCCCTCGTCCGCGGCGACAAGCGGCGCATTGTCGAAGGTCTCACGGTTGCAGTGCTCGTGCCGTTCAAGGACAAGGAAGGCGCGATGCTGAACGGCTATCGCATCGGTACATATTTGTCGGAGCGGCTTGGAACCGGGCAGGAACCGCCTGAAGGTTTTCTCGAGATCAACCAGGGTGACGTCGATTTACCGATCAGCAGGCACCTGCGAGTCGGGGATTTCCTGAATCATGATTCTCAGGAAACGTGGCCGCGATACGCGGCGGTAAGTCCGCGCCTTCTCGACAAGCTCGAGCTCGTGATTTCCGAACTAGCGCGCTGGCATGGCGGAACGGTTGAAAACGTTCATCTCGCCCTCGATGTCCATTCGGGCTTTCGCGCTCCTGACCACAACCGCCGCATCGCGCGCGCTGCGAGAGACAGCCAGCATCAATACGGTGATGCCGCCGACGTTGCGATCGACGCGAATGGAGACGGCAGGTACACCTCTATGGACAGCCGCATGGTAGGACTAGCAGTCGAAATAGTGGAACTCAAGCATCCCGATCTCGTAGGTGGACTTGGGATTTATACGAGCGGGCACACGCGAACGACATACGTGCACATCGATGCGCGCGGGAAGCGCGCTCGCTGGCGCGGTTGAGGAGAACGGCGGATGAACGACATTCTGCGCGAACGGCTTCTTAGAAAGCTCGACCTCATGCCTGATGACAAGCTCGATCAGGTGCTCGACTACATCGAGTTTCTCGACTCGAAATACGCACCGAGAAACGCTCCATCGCCGAACACGCTGACGCGCTTCGCTGAAGGTGTGGAAAGCACGCTGAGAGCGGGGAAGGTCTCGGCAAGCGCTATCTCAGGGACGATGAGCATCATGAACAAGGCAGTGGGTGCCATCAATGAGGTTGCAGCGGCTGGCAAGTCTGTTGCAACGGGGATCATGGGCGCAGCTTCCGCCAGCGCCGAAACCCCGGCTCCGTCGGTTCCCCCGCGAGGTGGACCACACGAGCTTGGCAGCCAGCTACCGCACACTCCCCCAGAGGAAGCAAAGTGACGACAGCCAAGAAGCGATCGACGCCCGTCAATGGACGACGCGCCCGGCGACTACCTCCCGATGTAAATGTGGACAGCACTCCACGAACGGGCGCCAAGCGCACCGTGATGGGCACAATCAGCGAGCTCCCGAATTTCCTGCGTCTTCTGTACGGCCTCGTGACAGACTCGCGCGTGAACGCGGTAGACAAGCTGGTGGTGGCAGGAGCCATCGCCTACATCCTGCTTCCAGTGGACATCATTCCCGACTTCATCCCGTTTGTCGGTGAAGTGGACGATGTTTTTCTATTGATCCTGGCGCTCCAACGTCTGATTGGAAACGCCGGCCGAGCGGTGCTGCATGACTACTGGGTTGGCGATCCTGCTGAGCTCACAGATCTGAATCTGGAGAAAGTGCTCGCCGCCTGTGCGTTCTTCCTCCCCCGCCGTATGCGTCGGCGTTTAAGGACAATCGGGAGACTCTAGCCCTCCGAAAGGGCTGTTGAGCGAAACAGCAAACGGCTTTCGACACAGAGCAGTTCAGAAAGTTGTTTTCGTCGGACCCTTTGCCTACATTCCGCTATGGCAACCACATCTCGACCAACATCGTCGAAGCCCGCTCAACCGGCATCGCCCGGAGGCGGGCTTTCGCGTTTCAGGGAATCTGAAGAGAGGAACAATGGTGCGCGCCGGGTGCGCGAAGACATCGTCCTGACATTCGACGATGTACTCCTCTCGCCTCGGCATTCGATCATCCATCCAAAGGACGTTTCGACGAAGTCCCGGTTCACACGAACGATCACGCTGAACATCCCGTTTGCTTCAGCCGCGATGGACACCGTCACGGAATCGGAGATGGCGATGGCGATGGCTCGCGCCGGCGGCATCGGCGTGATTCACAAGAACATGTCGATCGACCGGCAGGCCGCCGAAGTAGACAGGGTGAAGCGATCGGAGAGCGGGATCATCCTCAACCCGATTACGCTCTCGCCCGATGCGACTCTTCGAGAGGCCGTCACGCTGATGAAGCGCTTCAGGATCTCCGGTGTTCCCATCGTCGATGGCGACGGACATCTAGTTGGAATCATCACGAATCGCGATCTCCAGTTCGAGCGCAATCTTGACCAGCCACTTCGCGAGGCAATGACGTCGGAAGGTCTCGTCACCGCACCGATCGGAACGACGCTCGAAGAGGCCGAGCGAATTCTCGGGAAACATCGCATCGAGAAATTGCCGGTAGTAGACGCAAAGGGCGCTTTGAAGGGGCTGATTACGGTCAGGGACATTCATCAGCGACGCGAATTCCCGAATGCCAACAAGGACGAGCATGGACGCCTGATGGTAGCAGCGGCAATCGGGGCAGCGAATTTCCGCGACCGTGCGAAAGCGCTGGTCGATGCAGGGGTTGACGTGCTCGTGATCGATACGGCGCATGGACACAGCGAGGGCGTGCTGAAGGCCACAGCTGAGGCGCGAAATGCATTCCCTGACGTGCAGCTCATCGCCGGCAACATCGCGACGAGATCAGGAGCGGCCGCGCTCGTCGAACGAGGTGTCGACGCTGTGAAAGTAGGAGTCGGGCCAGGATCGATTTGCACAACGCGAGTGGTGACGGGAGTCGGCGTTCCGCAACTCACAGCGGTCTTCGATGCGGTCGAAGGTGCCGGCGACATTCCGGTCATTGCCGACGGAGGCATCAAATATTCCGGCGACATAGTGAAGGCGATTGCTGCAGGCGCGTCGAGCGTGATGATGGGCTCGATGCTGGCCGGCACGGAAGAGTCACCTGGTGAGTCGATTCTGCTCGAAGGCCGCCGCTTCAAGACGATCCGCGGAATGGGCAGCATGGCCGCAATGCAGGATGGCAGCGCCGATCGCTATTTCCAGGAAGGCGAGCTCTCGCCGAAAAAGCTCGTCCCGGAAGGAATCGAAGGACGAGTCCCTTACAAGGGGTCGGTGACCGACGTGATCTTCCAGATGGTCGGCGGGCTGAAGGCAGGAATGGGATACGTTGGCTGCGGCGACATCGACGAATTGAGGCACGATGCAGAATTCGTTCGAATAACCCCCGCCGGTCTTCGCGAGTCTCATCCACATGATGTTGTCATCACCCGGGAAGCTCCGAACTACTCGGTGTAGGGGAAGCCCGTCGTTGCAGTGTATCCAGTGGAGCTGGTCGATGGAACTTCAGGCTTTACCCGATGCGGAAATTCTCGCGTGACAGATGTAAAGAAAATATGACCTCGCTACGGGTGGTTTTTCCTTGACAACACTTGTTGTTGAGCGACAACTTCCCCCGGCTTCCCCGTAGGTCAATTCGTTTTGCCGCTGCCCGTCCGGCCGATCAAGGTCTGACGGCCCGTAGTCGATTCACTTCCGCCGGAATTCCGGAGAACTCGAATGGGTATTTGGTCCAAGAAAAGCGTCGCGGTGCTGCAGGCAGAGGCAGCCGGAGAGGATGGCGCACATCAACTGAGGCGAGCGCTTGGTGCGCTCAACCTGACGACACTCGGAATCGGTGCGATCATCGGCGCCGGTATCTTCGTGCTTACTGGCACCGCGGCGGCGCAATACGCCGGCCCCGCCATCGTCTACTCGTTCATCCTCGCCGGACTTG
>JBDUEH010000285.1:0-4047 GCA_040002555.1 Gemmatimonadales bacterium
AGCGGGCACCACGTTGCCCAGAACTCCATGATGACAGGCTTGCTGCCGATGAAACGTGCGATGTCGGCTGGCTTTCCGTCGAGCGTTTCGACAACCGCTCCAGGCGCTTTTGTACCAACTGCAATTCCAGCCGTCTCCTGCGCCCCGACATGGGACGCCAAAGATGGAATGACGAGGAGAGCCGCGCTAACGGCCTTTAGAAAGATGCGTGATGACATTGAGTTGGTGGGTTGGTGTGAGAACTAATTGCAGGCAAGCGGACGTAATCAGAGCAACAGCTGACCGGCCTGGAGCAGGTAGTACTGCGCCGTGCCAATCATGAGAACTGCGAAGATCTTTTTCACGGTCAGCATCCACGCGCCGGCCCGCGGAAGACGAACCAGACCGCCCGCCGTGATGCCGACGACAACCAGAAGCGCGCACATGCCGAGGGAAAACACGAACAAATAAGTGAAGCCTAACACGGCGCTTTTCGTGGTTGAAACCCAGGTGAGGAGCGCAGCCATCACCGGAGCGCCGCATGGAGCTGCGACGAGGCCAGACGCGGCACCCATCGCAAATGCGCCGGGCAATCCTCCGCGTGTGCCGACGCGAGTGGCAAAAACCATCAGGCGCTGCGGCACGGTAACGGGCAGGACATCGAGCATCATCAGCGCAAAGGCGAGCAGAAGGTTCGCCATTGCAACCATCAGCCAGGGATTAGTGCTTATTCCACCGAACAGAGTCCCTGTCATTCCGGCAATCAACCCGAGCGAAGCGTATGACAACGCCAGGCCCAGAACGTAGATCAGCGTCCGCGTGACAATTGCTCCGCGCGGTGCGCCGGTCGCGCCCTCGCGTGAGTCCACCGCGTGACCGCCGACGACTGCTGCCGTAATCGGGATCATGGGGTAGATGCACGGCGTAAGGCTGGTCAAGACACCGCCCGCGAAGACGAGTGGAATCGCCAGCGCTGGCTGCGCGGAAAGCATGCTGGTGACGCTAGGAAGAAACATCAAATGCCGAGTTGGAAGTGGATCTCGTCCACTAACCACGTTGGCGCTCATTTGGTTCCCGGCGTCGGAGCGACTTCGTCATTTGACCACGATCTTTCCCTGCATCTGCGGGTGTAACGAACAGAAATAGCCGTAGATCCCTGGCTTCGTCAGCATGACCGAATACTTCTCATCGCTGTCGAGCACAGGGGACGACTTGAACCGCGCCTGCGGGCTGACGATCAAATGCGGAACGTCGTCGCCGTTGATCCATGAAACCTCGACGGTCGATGCCGTCGTCATTTGTCTGCTCGCCAGTGATGTAGTTGGTCCCACCCGGCCTCGTGTTGCCTTCGGCGTCGAATCGATCGCCGTCCCGTCCATCGTTTGTGCTCATTGTCGCCTCGTGTTGGTCCTGAGCAAGACCCCCACGCCTCGGGTTTTATTCCCGAAAGTGCGCCACGAACTGATCGAGCTCCGCCCGATTTAGATCAGACACTACCCATGACTCCACACCGTTCGCCTGCCAGTTGACGAGAGTGTATCCGTGATCGCGATCTGCGTGCGGAGTAGTCACGCTCTGGCTCGGAATGGGCCATGAGAACACGTTGATGCCGTGTTGCCGCCGCCCATAAACGACCACTGGCACCGGGCGAAAGTTGACGTAGTCGAGCCGCCCTCCGATCAGGACGAATCCTGCCGAATCGAGACCGACCACCAATGGAGACAAGTCCACGCGGCCGTTGAACCAGGGCTTCACGTTGTGCTGGTTTGTTGACGCTACGTCGGTGAGATGACCGGGCATCAGCGACCGAACGTGACTTGTCATAACCTCATTCTCAACCGACGACTCAGGCCGACCGTTGAGTGCGGCGACAGTCAGAACGCTGCTGATCGCGGCGATTGTTACTCCACCGGCGGCCGCCCTCCACCATGCAACGCGCGAACCGACGACCTTATCCATCGCTCCCGGTTGGACGAGCGCAGATCGGATGCGCGCCTTGAGAACATCTGGCGCATTGAAGCGCGCGAGGTTCGTCCTGATCTGGTTCGATAAACCCTGAGCAAGCTGCAATTCAGCTGCGCATCCCTCGCACGACGCGATGTGATTGCGAACGGCATCGAGTTCTTCCGGCATCAATTCATCGTCGACGTACATGTCGATTAATTCCCTGCACTCTGAGCATTTCATCTCACCCTACCTCTCGGCGCATGAACCCGAGGGCGGATGCAAGCCTTTTCCGGCCCCGCGCCAGCCTCGACATCACAGTTCCAACAGGCACCCCGACGACTTCGCTGATTTCCCTGTACGAAAGACCTTCTAATTCGCGCAGGACGATAACCTCACGGAACTCGGGAGGCAGGGCCCTGACAACGCGACCGATCGTCGCCCGATCCGATGTAACGACTGCGCGATCGTCGGTGAATGCCGGGTCCGGCATCCTCTCCATCTCATCGACCTGAAAAATCCTCGTCGACGCCTCGCCCGTTCGAAGTTGACGGGTCGTTCATGAGGTAACGAGCCAGCATATACGCATCGTCGAGATGCGGCAGAATCACGCGTTCGAATTTTTCTGTGTCGGATTGCGACATTCTTGTCCGTCTTGTTGCACGAGTGCACCTACTATAAGGACTCGGGTTTGCTGCGGGTTATTCCCGCGAATGTCTCGCGCCATTCACGCTCCCGAGGGCGGAGCCGCGACAGCACTACGGTGGTTCCGATATTCCTCGCGCAGCTCAGTCTTGAGAATTTTTCCGGTTGCGGTATGAGGCAGCTCGTCAACGAAGACTACGTCGTCAGGCTTCCACCACTTCGCAACCTTTCCATCAAAAAAAGCGAGCAACTCGTCACGGGTCACGGATGCGCCCTCCTTGATGACGACCAAAAGAAGAGGACGCTCCGACCACTTCGCGTGTGGTATGCCGATGACTGCCGCCTCCCTCACCGACGGGTGTCCAACTGCAAGATTCTCGAGCGCGATCGAGCTGATCCATTCGCCACCCGACTTAATAACGTCCTTCGATCGATCGGTGATCTGCATGTATCCATCGGCATCGATAGTCGCGACGTCCCCCGTCGGAAGCCAGCCGTCACGCAGCGTTTCAACGTGGCCGAGCCGGTGGTAGGCGCTGCAAATCCAGGGTCCGCGCACGAGCAGATCTCCGAACGCTACCCCGTCCCTCGACAACTCGACGCCCGCGTCATCGACGATTTTCATTTCGACACCGAATACACCACGACCCTGTTTCGCCTGAATCTCGTGTCGCTCGGCCGCCGTTAACCCGGAGTGAGAAGCTTTCATGGTGTTCAACGTTCCGATCGGACTGGTCTCTGTCATACCCCACGCGTGAACGACCTCGACACCGTAATCGTCCTCGAGAGCGGCGATCAGGGATTTCGGGCACGCCGCCCCGCCGATCAGTATTCGCTTCAGGGAACCCAGACTGACTCCCGTTTTCTGGACATACGCGATCAGTCCAAGCCAGATCGTCGGCACGCCGGCGGTCATCGTGACGGCTTCTTCGGAGAACAGTTGGCACAGACTCTCTGGATCGAGCCTGGGACCTGGAAGCACTAATTTCGCTCCGACCATCGCGGCAGTATAGGGAATCCCCCAGGCCATTACGTGGAACATGGACGACACCGGCATGACCGTGTCCCTGGCCGACAGGTTCATGACATCCGGCAGTGCCGATGTCATTGCGTGCAGCACGGTCGAACGATTGCTATACAACACGCCTTTCGGATCGCCCGTCGTCCCGGACGTATAGCACAGGCCGCAAGCCGCATTTTCGTCGAGCACGGGCCAGTCGTAGTGCTCCGGCTGACCACCGATAAAGTCCTCGTAGCAGATCAGATTCTCGAGTGACGACTCGGGCATCTCGCTGCGGCCGCACATTGCGATCCAGCCTTTCACAACCGGACAGCCCGAAGCATGTCGCTCGATCATCTCGATGAAGCCGGGATCGAACAGCACGTACCTGTCTTCGGAGTGGTTGATGATGTAGGCGATCTGCTCGTGGAAGAGGCGCGGATTGATCGTATGACACACAGCGCCGATTCCGGAGATTC
>JBDUEH010000286.1:0-4045 GCA_040002555.1 Gemmatimonadales bacterium
CGTCGATATCCACCTGCACACCGAGGTCGAGCGCCATGAGCGGAGTCACTTTCGCGGCAACCATTCCGGCGGGTAGTCTCACAGCGTCGGTCCAGAATCCTTCATTGCCGAACGTCTCGAAGCGGAAAGCTTCTCTGCCGGCGGCCTGGTCTCCGTCCGTACGCGCTTCGACCGTACCCTGATCTGCGGGGCCGTCGGAAGATGTGCCAGCCATCTGATCGGTCGAAGAACTCGACCCGCTCATTGCGCAGCCACTTAACGCAAACAGAGAGGTAAAAACCAAAGCTGTCACCATCCCGGCATTACAAGGTCTGCGCGAGCTCATCGTGGTCTCCGTCGATCGGCGTGGGGTGAACTGTGTGGCACCGGAATCAACGGTCCCCTGTTGTGCGGAGCATTTCACGCGCCATGCTGACGCGACGGATTTGCACCAGTTTGTAAAAGAGAAGGCAACTGGTGCATTATGCTGTCGACGCCGGCGACCACCACCGATGTCGGACGACTGAGAGCATAGCGAAGACATCCGGCCACTCCACTCCACTTGCTTGTGTGCGACCTGCACCTAGGTTTTGTAAGCCGACTCGACGCACAACGCCTCCGGACACGACGATCACCACTCCGCCCAACGATCCACCGACGGTATCGGCAACCCCCGAGATCACCTCGGCGGACAAGCTGCGTCGCCTTCAGCAAAGTCTTGACGAAACGCAGGCTCTCTCCCTTCTCGGTAGCTGGGAATGGGACGTCGCGTCTGGAGCGCTGAGCTGGAGTGCCCAGACATTCCGGAATTTTGGACTCGAGCCCGGTCCCAGTGCACCATCGTTCGAGGACTATCTCTCCCGGCTGCATCCCGAAGACCGCGAGCTGGTGATCAACACAGTTCAGACAGCCGTGGTCTCAGGACGACCGTTCGACTATTTCCATCGCGTGATTCGGACGGACGGCGGCGTGCGCACGATGCACGCAAGGGGCAGATTGGTCAGCAATCCTGGGGACCCGCCTCGCATGGTTGGAACCGGCCAGGATGTTACCGACATGCTGACGCTCCAGGCTGAGTCGGCTGTCCTGGCAGCGGAAGCCGACGCGAGCCAGCGCTCAAAATTTCTCAGCGACGGCACGGACGACCTCTACGCCACCATGGATTACGAGCAGCGGCTCGCCGAATTGGCCCGGCATGTTGTTCCGGCAATGGCAGACTGGTGTGCAATCGACACCGTGCAGGACGACGGATCGTTCAAGCGTGTAACCGTGGTCCATCCCGACCCGGCGAAGATCGCAATGGCTCTCGAGCTCGAAAAGGAATATCCGGAAGACACAACGCAGCCGAGCAGCCGCACGCAGGTGCTGGCGTCTGGCGTGCCGGCATTTTTTCCGAGCATCGGTCGCGAGCTGATCGAGGCGGGCGCAAAGGACGCACGGCACGCCGAGTTGATTCATTCACTCGGATTGCGTTCATTCATCACCATTCCGCTCATCGCGCGGGGCAACAAGCTTGGCACCCTGACCGTCGTGATGGCGGAGTCCGGTCGCAATTACAACGAGAAGGATCTCGAGCTGATGACGGAGCTAGGCCGTCGCTCGGCAGTTGCGATCGACAATGCGCGCCTTCACCAGGAAGTGCACAAGAAGAACTCGCTGCTTGGTGAGCTGCTCGAGGAACAGAACGCAACCAATGAGACGCTTAGCGCACAGGCCGTTGAGATGGAGATGGCTCAGGAGTCTCTTCGAGATGCCGCGCAAGAGCTGGAGAGATCGAACCGTGAGCTGATTGAAGCGGAAGCTCGTTATAAATTCCTGTCCGACGCCATTCCTGTTCAGGTGTGGACCTCCCTGCCTGACGGAAGTCTCGACTACGTAAGTGGTCGCACTGCCGAATTTTTTGGACTCTCGGCCGAGCAGCTCGTTGGCGCAGGCTGGACCAACGTAGTTCATCCCGATGATCTCGCTGCTACGGGCGCTGCGTGGTCGCAGTCACTCACGTCGGGCGAGCACTACGAGACGGAGTTCCGACTTCTTAGCTCTACCGGTGACTGGCTCTGGCACCTCGGCCGCGCTATTCCCTGGCGCGATTCTGATGAAAAGATCGTTCGGTGGTTCGGGAGCAACACGAACATCCACGCTCAAAAACTGCTGTCGGAGGAACGCGAGCGCCTGAAGGGGGAGGCCGAAGCGGCGAACAAGGCGAAAATGGAATTTCTTGCTGCGATGAGTCATGAGCTTCGCACTCCGCTCAATGCCGTCAACGGCTATGCAGATCTGCTGCTGATGGAAATTCCGGGACCTCTGGTTGGCGACCAGCGAGACTTCATCGCGAGAATTCAGCGAAGCGGCAAATTCCTGCTGGGACTGATAAACGACGTGCTGAGTTTTGCGAAGATCGACGCGGGCGCTCTTGAGGTGAGGCGCGAGGAGGTGAAAATCGGCGAAGTGCTCGACAGTATCCACACGCTTGTCGAGCCACAGATCAGGGCCAAGAACCAGGTCTACAGATATCACGGATCCGACGATGGATGCAGCGTTCTTGGCGATCTCGACAAAATTGAACAGGTGGTAATCAACCTCCTGACGAACGCATCGAAGTTCACTCCGGAAGGCGGGTCGATCGAACTTTCCTGCACGTCTGAGAAAGGCATCGTGCACATTGCCGTGAAAGACGACGGCCGGGGAATCGCGGCTGATCAGATCGAAAAGATTTTCGATCCGTTCGTTCAGGTCGATCGCAAGTCGAATGCATCGAGCCAGCAGGGTGTTGGCCTCGGTCTCGCGATCAGCCGGGAGCTCGCGCGCGCGATGGGTGGCGACCTGAAGTGCGAGAGTGCGCCGGGTGCTGGCTCGACATTCACCTTCAGTCTTCCCACGAAGTGACCTGAGGAGGTCCGAAGGTGAATGACATCGAGCATGTTGATGTACTTGTCGTTGGAGCCGGACTTTCAGGCATCAGCGCTGGATACCACCTTCAGACTCTCAGTCCCGGAAAGACATACGCGATCCTCGAAGGGCGAGGAGCGATGGGTGGAACGTGGGATCTGTTCCGCTATCCCGGCGTTCGATCCGATTCCGACATGTACACACTCGGCTATCGATTTCGCCCATGGAGAAATGCAAAAGCGATTGCGGATGGTCCGTCTATTCTGGAGTACATCAACGAGACAGCGCAAGAGTACGGTGTCGACAAGAAGATCCTCTATAACCATCGCGTGCGTCGCGCGACGTGGTCGTCATCCAAGGCTCGATGGACTGTCGAAGTAACAATCGGCGCGGAGGAAACGGTCAATTTTTCGTGCAGCTTCATGTATCTCTGCACGGGTTACTACGACTACGAGGGCGGCTACACACCGAAATTCGAAGGAGTCGATAGGTTCTCCGGCCAGATTCTTCATCCTCAGAAGTGGCCTAAAGACCTGGACTACTCGGGCAAGCGTGTAGTTGTGATCGGGAGTGGTGCAACGGCGGTAACGCTCGTGCCCGCGATGGCAGACAAGGCCGAGCATGTGACGATGCTTCAGCGTTCGCCGACGTATGTGGTGACAATTCCTGGCAAGGACAAGATCGCGACGTGGCTTCGCAAGTATCTGCCTGACCGTACTGCTTATCGATTGACGCGCTGGAAGAACGTGGCGCTAACGATGGGTTTCTACAATCTCGCGCGCGTGATGCCCGATTTCTTCAAGCATATGGTCGAAAGCGGTGTTCGGCACCAGCTCGGCGACGACTACGATGTGAAGCATTTCACGCCGTCGTACAATCCGTGGGATCAGCGGTTGTGTCTGGTGCCTGACGCCGATCTCTTCAAGTCAATTCGCGCTGGTAAGGCATCGGTAGTGACCGATCAGATCGAATCGTTCACGGAGAATGGAATTGCTCTCAAGTCGGGAAAAACGCTCGACGCGGATATTGTGGTCACGGCCACCGGGCTGAATGTGAAGCTGATGGCGGGGCTTCAATTGGTTATCGATGACAAGCCGGTAGATCTGTCTAAAACAGTCGCGTACAAGGGAATGATGTTCAGCGACATCCCGAATCTCGCGTCGGCGTTCGGCTACAC
>JBDUEH010000287.1:0-4044 GCA_040002555.1 Gemmatimonadales bacterium
CAATGGAATGGTGGAAATGCCAGCCATTCCTGTCTATTGTCGCCATCGCGCTGACTGCATTGGCTGGGATGAGTGCGGACAGAATCGGCGCGGTGCCCTCCATTCTGATAATGGCGTTTGGTGTGAGTGCAGCGGTCTGGGTAATGGTTCGCTGGTTCAGGGCCATCGGGCCGGCCGGCGCACTGTCAATACTGGGATCCGCGGTGCTCTTTTTCGGATGGGCAGGGGGGGTCGCGTGGGGCTCGCGTCACAAGCATCCGCTGTTTCAGGAGGCGCTGGCGGCCAACGGGAATGTTCATCACGACGCGCTGTTCAACTCGGCTGTCGGGAACATGATTCAGGCGTACGGTATTCCCAGCACCGGCGTGGACGGAGTTCCTTACGTACCCTATCACTACGGCGCTTCCTGGTTGCACGCCCAGTGGGCCGACCTCGCCGGGCTGGACCTCCTGTCCTTTTACAACCTCGGCCCCTCGGTTGTAATGATTCCCGTGTTCGGGTTCGCGCTTCTCCTGTTCGTCGTGGAGGTGCGTGCGGCGTTGCGACGCAGGGGCAGAGCACCGGTGAGGCCGCTCGAGCTGGACTATGTCGCGGGTGGAGCGTTACTGGCCGGTACGATTGGCGTGATTCCTACCACCGGTCTCAAGGCAATGGGAATCTGGAATACTCACGTGCTGATTTCCGAATCGTACACCACGGGGTTGCCCGTTTTCCTCTTTGTCGCGGCGTTGCTGCTTGTGTTCCACGATTCGGGTGCCATCGTTTCCAGACGCCGGTCGTCTGCCCTCTTCCTTCTGGTAGCGCTCCCGTTAATGCTCGCCGCACTCGGGTTTCTCAAGGTCTCGTTGATGATCCTCACCTTGGGCGCCGTTGGCTGGACCGCGCTGCGTCAGGGTTTGTGGCGCAATACGCTCGGGGTTGCAGCGGTGGGAATCTCGGTGATTACAGCAGTCGGGATGTATTTCGTGGTCTCGCTGCCGTCACAGAACGAGGGAATAGTTCCTCTCGCATTCATGCGATCGAGCGTCGACCCTGCCTGGTGGTTTTGGTTTCCGTTCGTGCAACTCTTCTGGTCGTGGGTCTATATCGTTGCGCGTGCGCGAGAGGCAGGAACTCGCACGGCAGGCGATCTTCTCGCGCGGTTTCGCGACCGGCGGCTTCTCGACGCCGAGCTCGTCGCGGCGATTGCCGTTGCCGGCTTCATTCCCGGTCTCGTTCTCGAGATCCACGGCGGCTCGGCAATCTATTTCTCCGATGTACAACGCTGGATCGCCCTGCCGCTCGTGATGGCTATGGGAGCGGGGTGGCTCGTCAGGCCCCAGTGGAAGCCGAATGCGCCGTCCGGCATGTTTGGGAAAAGGAAATCGCTCGCGGGTATCCGCCTGTCAAATGTTGTGCTGGCGCTCCTGGCGTTGCCGATGCTCGGCACTGCTCTGCGCAACGTGACACGCGCGGAGGAAACAGCTTTGCACCAGAACATCGAGATACGGCGTGACGTTTACGCTCTCGCTGGAGTTGCATCGCCCGTTGCCTGGCGTGACTCCAGAGATGAGGCAATTCTCCGGACCGGGCTGCAACATTCTGCCCGCTACGGAGTCGTCTCGGCCCTCCGCACACTGGAAGACCTGCCTCGTGCGCAGAAGCGGATCACAGCGCTGTTCATTCCGCAATCTGACAACATTTTCTGGCAGCTCCTGCCTGAACCGGAGCGGTGTAACATCGTTTCGCTGGCCGGGCCCGCACTCTCGGGAATGGCGATGATCGACGGCATGCCTCCCGCGCGGTGCGGGTACACTGATCAGTACGGATTCGGATTTTTCAGTCCCAGACTGGGTCCGCAGACAGAAGCCGACGTAACCGATGCAAGCGTCTGTACGCGAGCGGTCGAGAAGGGGTTTTTACGCGTTGTGAGGCTGGAAAGTGGTCCTGCCTATCGGCTTCGGAGCGTCGATTGCGCTCGACGTTAGTTGAACGGCCGGGGAAATCCTTTTGAACCGCGAGGCTCGGAAGTGCCTGAATTCGTTGGGTCGAAGCGCATTGCCCTCATCAGCACCGATTGAAATGGAAAGAACACAACCACTTTGACGAAGGGTGACGGAGTCGTAAGAACTGGGAAGCGGTCGATGGCGGCGCCAGCTCTTGTTGGCGCCGCTCTCATGTGCGTCTATGTGGCAACGCTCGCGCCGACGGTCACTTATTGGGACGCTGGAGAATTTCTCTCGGCGATTCATTCCCTCGGCATTCCTCATCCGCCGGGCACGCCCATGTTCGTGCTTGTCGCGAATGTGTGGGCGAAGATATTCTCGCCGGTTCTTGGATTCGCGTATTCGGTGAACCTGTTCTCTGCAGTATGCACAGCGACCGCCTGCTTAATTGCCGCGTGGCTCATGCAGCGCTGGACGGGGGATTCGATTGCGTCTGTTGCTGGTGGATTGTCTGCGGGGTTGATGTCGAGCGTGTGGCTCAACGCGACCGAGACCGAAGTCTATTCGCCTGCGTTGCTCGTCTCGCTCATTCTGTTGCTCGTTGCCGATCGGGCGCGCGAGACGAGAGAGCGGCGATGGTTGGTGTTGCTCGCGTACACGATTGGATTCGGCTATTCGCTTCAGTTGTCGGCGTTGGTTGCTGCGCCGGCTGCGGTCTTTCTCGCTTTATGGCGGTGGCCCTTGCGAGGTAGTGTCGCTCGCTCACCCAATGTCGCAGCTCGCGCAATTCGTGCCACTGGAGCGAGCATGGCCATCGCCGCGACGATTGGTGCATCGGCCCTGTTGTTCATGCTCGTTCGCGCAAAACACGATCCCGCGATCAACCAGGGAAATCCTGTGACATGGCAAGCCCTGTCCGACGTCATCACTCGTCGGCAGTACCTGCCAGTTTCGATGTTGCCCAGGCAGGCGCCGTTCTATTTGCAGGTTGGGAACATGTTCGAGTATGCCGACTGGCAGGTGGCGCTCGGACTTGCGCCCGATCCTCCGCCGTCGCTCGCCCGCACCACGGCGACCTTGGTCTTTGCGGCGCTCGGAGTTGTTGGATTCGCTTGGCACCGAAGGAAGCACGCGCCGAGCTGGGAGGCGATGACGCTTTTGTTCATCACGGCGACGCTTGGAGTTGTCGTGTATCTCAACATGAAAGCGTCCCCCTCGTACGGAGGCGGTTTTCTTTCCATAACCGCGAAGCACGAGGCGCGCGAGCGAGATTATTTCTTCGCTCTCGGGTTTATTTGCTGGGGCATGTGGGCAGGCGCCGGAGCCGTTCGAGCGTTGAGCCGATTTGGGCGATCGGGACAATTGGCTGGCGTTGCGATTGCTGCGTTGCCCGCGGTGCTCAACTGGGCCGCTGTCGATCGCAATCACAACGCGCAGGCGTACGATCCGCGCAACAACGCCGCGCGAATTCTAATGCGCGCGCAGAAGAACGCGGTCGTGTTCGCTGTGGGGGACAATGACACATATCCGGTTTGGTATATGCAGGTAGTTGAGGGGCTGAGGCGCGATGTCACCATCGTAACTCTCCCGCTGCTGGGCGCTGGGTGGTACCGGGAGGAACTGGCCCGCCGGCATTTGTTGCTGGGCTCGGAATTCCTCGGGCGGTGGCAGGGGATTAGTGCAACCTATTCGGAGATTTGTGAGAGGAGTCGCACGCTTGGGCGGCCGATCGTCTCGGCCGAGGCTCCAGGCGCGCCGCCGGTTCCTCACGCTTGCAAGTAGCTACGCGGAAATTTAGAGGTCATGGGTTTTAGACTGCGCTGGGTCTGCCGAGGTGATGCGCGGCGAAGGGACGCGACCTGACGGCCATGAAGGGGCGTGCTCTAACCCGAAGTGCGGTCTCGGCGATCGAGGGCGCTGACAGGTAATTCTTCAGCGCCCTCGGATAAAAATCCGGAAATTTCAACCAATCGCTCATCGCCCTGACACACTCATCTTCCTGACGAGACGTGCGAGCAGACTGCCTGCTTTATTCAATACGCCGTCACTAAGGCTGTTTGCGTGTGAACGTCACGCTGCCCACGGGCACAACATTACCGCTTATGACGAAATGCGGAGT
>JBDUEH010000288.1:0-4035 GCA_040002555.1 Gemmatimonadales bacterium
GTTGGTGTCATCTCTGCTCCGGCTTTTGTCAAAGAAACGAAGTAGGACTGCAATTGCGAGAAATGCGATGGCGGCCCAACGGAGTGCAGGAAGGTCAGTGCGGATACCAAGACCAAACAGGACCGCCGCTGCCAGTGCAAGCGCGATCTTGACGCTCGTTATCGCCTTCATCAGTCGGTCGAAGCTGTCGCGAGTCCGGCCCCCCTGGCTTCGGGCTCGGGCACATCGATGTACATGCGAAGCAGGGCGGTAGAGAACACCTTGCCCTGAGCATCGGTCTTGAGGGAAAGTGTTCCACCGCCGTCGAGCGCGCCGTGCAGGAGAAAATTCAGCGCATTGAGATTGGGAAGCTCGAAACGTGTAACGGGCCCGTCGATTTCTCCATCGAAATGCGCCGCCACTGCGTCGCGCGTCACATAGCGATCGAGGATCGGATACCATCGCGGCTCCAACGCAATAAGTCCAACATTGGCAGTGTCGCCTTTGTCGCCTGAACGGGCATGTGCGATGTCAAGCAGACGGACCTTCATCAGAGCATCTCCACACTTGTAGTAACAACGCTTTTGTCGACGAGCGCTGGCCAGTACGCGATAATCTCCTCGACCTTCGGGCGTCCACCAGCGAATCCAGTCACGCTCGGCGGACCATTTAGAACGAGCGGAGCAATTTCGCGTGTGAAGCGTTCGACGGCTGTACGGTCGTTCCCCCGGACGCCGAAGCGAAGCTGAACTTCGGGATACTCAGTCGCGACTGCGCTTCGTGTCGCCAGCCTTCCGTGTGTCGCTGATGCACCAACGAACTCAGTGAGGACCTGATCGAAGTGGACGCCTAGGCCATCGAGGCGCTCCCTAAGAATCCTGTCGGCAAGCTGCGCTTTTTCGATAGCATCCGGCCAGGAATAGACGAGCGTGCCGACGGCCTTGAATCCGGCCCGATATGCAATGGAGACTTTCAGTTTGTCCGTTGCCGGCCGGCCCTGAATTCCGTGGACCTTCACCCGGTTTGGGCCTTCCTGCTCCAGACGGATCGTGGTGAAATCAGCGACCACGTCCGGCGTGATGTACTCGTGCGGATCGCCCATCTCGTATACGAGCTGCTCCGTGACCGAAGGAACGCTAACTCTGCCGCCGGTGCCTTCATGCTTTGTGATGACGAACGTACCGTCAGCGCGCGCTTCGGCGATTGGATAGCCGACGTTTGCAAGGTCAGGAATCGAGCGCCAGTCGAACATGCAATTTCCACCGGAGCATTGCGCCCCGCACTCGATGATATGGCCGGCGATGATTCCGGCCGCGAGATGATTCCAGTCTGTCGAAGCCCAACCGAACTCGTATCGAAGCGGAGCCATCGTGAGAGCCGTATCAGTCGATCGGCCGGTAATGACAATGTTCGCGTCTTGCGACAACGCTTCGACAATCGGCGTCGACCCGATGTACGCGTTCGCTGAGAGGACACGCTCACGAATGGCAGAGAGCGGCTCACCCGTCTCCATGTTCGCCAGCGGATGTCCTGACGCGATCAGCTCATCGAGCCGGCCAAGCAGGTCGTCGCCGGTGACGACTCCAATCCGGATTTTATTGCCGACGCCTTTTGATTCCGCGAGTTTTCTGATAGCTGCTGCGCAAGCCGGAGGATTGACTCCGCCAGCGTTTGCAACGACGCGAACGCCTCGATCGACGATCGCCGGCAGAACAGATTCGATAGCCCCAACGAAATCGCGCGCATAGCCCATCGACGGATCGCGTTCTTTTTGCTTCTGAAGAATCGACATCGTGACTTCTGCCAGATAGTCGAGCATCAGATAGTCGATCGGACCGCCTTCAGCCTGCTGTCGCGGTGCATCGAGCGAATCACCCCAAAAACCCTGGCCGCCAGCGACGCGAACTACTTCTTTCACGGGTGTTCTCCAAGATGAGGAGGGAGCACGAATGGTCCCAAGTGCGGTCCCTTGTTTTGCAGCGACGTTCTCAACGCCATAGCGAGCACGGCCCGAGTGTCTTCAGGATAAACGATAGCATCTACAAATCCGCGAGCCGCCGCATAGCGGGCATCGAGCTGATTTTCGTAGTCAACCCGCATTTCGTCGACGGATTCGGCGACATCTGACGATGGCTCTTCGCCTTTGGTTTTCGCGGCGGCCAGCGCAGGGCCGTGAACTGCCTGCACAGCCGATTCGCCTTCCATTACAGCCATGCGACCAGTCGGCCAGCTGAAAATGAAATCGGGATCAAAGCCCTGACCTGCCATCGCATAGTAACCAGCGCCAGACGCATGGTTCACGGTAAGCACGATCTTTGGAACAAGCGTCGTGGCCATCGCTTCAACGAACCGCGCACCGGCGCGAATAATTCCTTCGTGCTCAGCCTCAGGACCAACCATAAAACCCGACACGTCCTGAACGAACAACAGCGGAATTCCCTGCTTGTCACATCTATCGATGAAGTACGCGACTTTCTCCGCGCTCTCTGCGTAGACGATTCCGCCAAACCTCGGCTTTTCTCCGGGACGTCCCTTGATCAGTCCACGCTGGTTCGCGATCACGCCCACACCGATGCCGTCGATCGATGCATCGCCGCAGATCATTTCCTTCGCCAGGCCCTTCTGGAATTCGTCGATTCTGCCATCGTCGAGAATCGCCTCGAGCAGACGATGCATGTCGTACGACATGCGATGATCATTAGGAAGCAAATCGTAAAGAGACTCCGCATCGCTTTTTGTTGCAGCGTCGTCGCCCTGGGACTGCACACTCGATGAGCGCCGATCCACATCGTTGTCAAAGCGTGACGCATAGGCATCTCCACTGCCACTCGGCGCGCC
Organism: Gemmatimonadales bacterium; assembly: GCA_040002555.1. Lineage (GTDB taxonomy): Bacteria > Gemmatimonadota > Gemmatimonadetes > Gemmatimonadales > Gemmatimonadaceae > UBA4720. Next base: position 2,818 of record JBDUEH010000288.1, read on the forward strand.
GGACGCTGGCAAACGCTGAACAAGATCTCGCAGCTTGGAGAGGCACTCGTCTTCCGTATCGACGGCGTAGTGCGCAACGCCGCTGATACCCGTGTGCGTCGCTGCGCCGCCGAGCGTTTCTCCGTCGATCGTTTCGCCGGTCGCACCTTTAACGAGGTTTGGTCCGCCCAGCCCCATGAAGGAAGTTCCCTTCACCATCAGAATGACGTCCGATAATGCTGGCAGGTACGCACCGCCAGCCACGCACTGTCCCATCACGGCGGCCAACTGCGGAATTCTCAGATACCGCCGCATGATCGAGTTGTAATAAAAGACTCGCGCGGCGCCGTACTGTCCCGGAAAAACTCCGCCTTGATACGGCAGGTTCACGCCGGCTGAATCGACGAGGTAGATGATCGGCACGCGGCATCTCATCGCGATTTCCTGCGCGCGAAGAATCTTTTTGATGGTTTCGGGCCACCAGGAGCCGGCTTTCACCGTCGCGTCATTGGCGACAATGACGACCTCGCGGCCGTGGACCATTCCGACGCCAGTGACCACTCCGGCGGAGGGTGCCTGTCCGTCGTACTGATCATATGCGACGAGCAGACCGATTTCTATGAATCGCGCGTCTGCGTCGCAAAGTTTCGCGACACGCTCGCGTGCCGACAGCTTGCCCTGTAAATGGAGCTTGGCAATTCGTTCGGCCCCGCCGCCACGTCTGAGCTTTGCCTCGAGCTCACGAACTTCCGCGCTGAGCTCATGGAGACGTGAGGTCACTTCAGGCGCCTTGCTCTGCGGCGTCCTGGTTTTCGCGGGAGGCGAACCACTCTTTGATGTAATCGACGAGCTCGGTAGTTGGAGTACCCGGACCGAAGAGCCGACCGATGCCCTGGGCCTGAAGGGCATCCATGTCTTCCTTCGGGATGATGCCGCCGCCAGTAATCAGAATATCGCCCTGGCGCCCCTGAGCTTCGACAAGCTCGCGAACGCGAGGAATCAACGTCATGTGAGCGCCGCTAAGAATCGACAGGCCAATAACATCGGCGTCTTCCTGCACGGCAGCGCTGGCGATCATCTCGGGTGTCTGGTGAAGTCCGGTATAGATGACTTCCATACCGGCGTCTCGAAGAGCAGCGGCCACCACCTTGGCTCCGCGATCGTGACCGTCCAGACCCGGCTTGGCGACAAGAACTCGAATTGGTCTCATACTGGGGTCAAAGTTAGCAGAGTCGGAGA
>JBDUEH010000289.1:0-4006 GCA_040002555.1 Gemmatimonadales bacterium
CTGGCTGCGCCGGTCTCTCGAGGAAACAGCCGCGTTCAAGAAGATGCAGCACCATCCTGCCAAAGCATCGGAAGTATTTAAGATCGTTGCAGCCAACTGGCGTCTCGTCGGGGTCGGTATGCTGATGTCGGTGTTCACGACGACCTCTTTCTATTTGATCACCGCGTACACGCCGACTTTTGGCAGGCACGCGCTGCACCTCGATGCTCAGACGACGTTCATCGTCACATTGTGCGTGGGGCTATCAAACTTTGCATGGCTCCCGGTCGGCGGAATGATCTCCGACCGGATCGGACGGCGTCCACTTCTTTTTCTCGTCCCGATTCTCGCACTGCTCACTGCCTATCCCGCGATGCTGTGGCTGGTTGCATCGCCAACCTTTGCCAAGCTTCTCGTTGTTGAACTCTGGTTCTCAATGTTTTTTGGCCTCTACAACGGCGCGATGATCCCGCTGCTGGTAGAAATCATGCCTGCGCGAGTTCGAACCGCCGCTTTTTCTCTGGCTTTCAGTCTTGCAACCGCTATCTTCGGTGGCTTCACGCCGGCGGTCTGCACTTATCTCATCGAGCGGACTGGCAACAAAGCGGCACCTGCGCTCTGGCTTGCGATGGCGGCTGCGATCAGCCTCGTCGGCGTGATACTTTCCAAACGCGTCAGCCAGCTGCAGTCCGGGGAGGCAATGGCATAGGCGATTGACGTTAGCCTGCATCCCCGACCATGGAAGAATGAGAAGTCACTGCGCGTTGCCTTCGCTTTTCGAACGCCCCACATGGTTCCTGCATAAATCGCGCTGGGCCGCGCTCATCCTGCTCGCTGCATGCACGTCTGAAGGAGCCGTTCCCGGCGCCTCGTGCATAGCGCCAGCCAATCCCGGTGGCGGTTGGGATTTTAGCTGCCGGGCAATCTCGCAGGCGCTCGGACCCAATGCTCCGAACGGTCACGCAATCGCCGTCACGAACGTTCCTGGTGACGGCGGAGGCGTTGCGTTCAGGCAGGTAGTGGGTGACTCGAAACGGAACCAGAATGTGATCGTTGCTGCGAGTCCGTCAACGCTGCTCGGCCTGGCACAACAACATTATGGCAATTTCAGCGAGCGAGACGTGAGATGGATTGCCGCTGTAGATGCCGAGCCCAGCATAATAGCGATCAGTGCGGCATCGCCGTGGCACACGCTGCCCGAGTTCATAGCTGCGTGGCGCGCTCATCCAGAGTCAATCAGAATCGGCGGGACGAGCGCAGTCGGCGGCCAGGATCATATGAAGATGCTCATGCTGGCTCGTGCAGCCGGTCTCGATGTCAAGAGCGTACAGTACCGCTCGGTCAATTCGCCGCTCGAGGCGTTCGAGCTGCTTCGGTCTGGCGCGATTCAGGTATTCCCTGCAGAACTGTCGAAGATGCTCCCTCAGGTCCAACGAAAGGAGCTCCGTGTGATTGCGGTGCTTGGAGAGAATCGTGCGAGGGGACTGTTGGCGGACATTCCGACTGCGCGCGAGCAGGGGTTCGACGTGGTGTTCGTTGTCTGGCGCGGGTTCTACGCGCCGCTGGGAATGAGCGATCAGGAGTACGACCGCTGGGTGCTCAGACTTCGCTCGATGGAAATGGCGCCTGCATGGAAAACCACCCTCGCCCGCAATGGATTGACTCCGTTCTTTATTGGCGGACATGAATTCGAGAAGTTTGTTGCCGAGCGGACGGCGGCCTATCGGACCCTCTCGAAGGACATCGGGATCACGCGTTGAGTGGCGGTCACCACATCGCCCAAGATCGTCGGCCTTGATTCAGGCCTGCCGAGAGGTCGCTTCCGACTACCCTCCCCCAGCACCCCGACTGAGACCAAAACCCAGGATCCTCGATATGAGATCGCCGTAATTCATCCCTGCCCATTCTGCCGCCGACGCCAGTTCCTCTCCATCTGAAATGTCCGGATTAGGATTCGCGTCGAGAAAGTAAGGGACGTTGTCAGCACTCAACCTGAAATCAATTCGCGCATAACCGTCGAGCTCGAGGGTGCGGTAAATCCGCTTCGCCAAACGCGCGATCCGCTCTCCAATCTCTGGCGGGAGGCCCTTGGCCTCGGTGAGCATGATGCCGCGCTTCGCCTGATAAGCGAGGTCGTGCTTGACTTTCGCCGTGGCAATCAGCGCCGCGTTCGCCGGCATGTTTTCAAACGTCAGCTCGATTGGCGGCAGCGCGACAAGCCGGTTGTTGCCGAGCACCCCGACATAAATCTCGCGTCCTTCGATAAAGCGCTCCGCGATCGCGTCCGTGCCTATGCTCTCGTGCATGAATTTTACGCGCTCCACCAGATGCTCATCATCCTCCACCAGCGACGCTTGGGAGATGCCGTACGAGGAATGCTCCACGAGGCTCTTCACGATGAGCGGGAACTCGAGCTTCTTCGGACGCCGCGTGCGACGGCCTTTCGGAATGACCAGGAAATCGGGTATCGGAATGCGATGATACGCGAGCAGTTTCTTCGACAATGACTTGCCACGCGCAATGACGAGCCCGCGCGGATTGCACCCGGTATACGGAACGCGCAGGAGTTCGAGAAGGCTCACCACGTTCTGGTCGAACAGGACGTTGTTGTGAAACTCTTCGAGCAGGTTGAACACGATGTGTGGCTTGAACTCGGTCACTGCATCGCGAATCGGAAGAAACTCGTCTTGTACGCCGAGCGCGCGTGGCTCGTGCCCGAGCTTGCGGAGACACTGGACGATGTCGAACTCGGCCTTGAGAGCGAGCGCCTCCTGCGGCGTGAGCCCATCGAGCGACTCCGGCGGAACGTGATCGGGGTGCATCAGCACCAGCACGCGGAGTTTCTTCACAGTGCAATCCAGTCGCGGTGTCCTTCGGTGTAGAGAAAGTGCATGGTTTTCACGGTGAGGAGAACGGCGAAGTCCATCCTGAGCTGGCGATCGCCGCCGACCGCGCGCAAACGCAACTCGCGTGATCGGCGAATCATCTGTGCGAGCACAACATCGAGTGTGAATTCGTATTCTCCGGTCCACTTGGCGACCATGCGTCTGATCTCCGTGCGATGCCGCCTCAGAAAAGCTGACGCGAGCGGCTGGTTGCGGTGTGATGGAGAATCGGAAAAGATGCGACGCAGATCGGCATCGTAGACGTCAGGCAGCTCCTCGGTGTACTTCGCTTTGTTCTCGGCGTAGTGCTGCGCGAGCGTCTTCGTGAGCGTACGGACCGGATCCATTCTTTGTCGATTGGAGATCAGCGGCGAAGTGTCCGCGATCTCGCTCATCAGCTCGTCCACGTACTCGAGCTTTTTTAGCGCGGGCCATCCTGCATAACGTTTTCGCCATTCCGCGCGCGGCTTGAGCCACACCGCGAACGTCTCGGCGAAGTCCTCGTCCGGGTGGCTTTGCGCGTACCAGAGTCGCAAATGCTGCACGTAGCGTTTGCTTGCGGGATTCGGACGGTAGTAGTCGGGGTAGCGTTCTGATGATTTGCCGAAAAGACGCTGCCACTCGCGCCGCCGCTGCAATTGATAAGCGTGCTGAATTGCGTGTCCCGCCTCGTGCCGAATGATCCGCGTGAACTCTTCGCGGCTGCCGCCCTCAACGTCGAGCATCTGACTTCGTTCCAGGCGGACGAGACGGGGATGCGCGAGGTAGAACGGGATTGCGAAGCCGGGCACGCCCTGCGGTGAGAAAAACTCCTCGGAGAGCCAGACGTGTGGGCGGATGCGGATGCCCCTTCGCTCGAGTGTCTCGTAGAGCACGTGGATGCGTGGCTCGAGCCAAGTCCCTTCTATAGTGAGGCCGAGGTCCTTGATGCGGAGCTGGAGCAACCGTTCGCTGGACCAGCTTGCCCACGGGAAGCGCCGGGTGGTTCGAGGCATTGGGGTGAATACTATAGAGTATGTGTCTGGCTTGCCGAGGGAGTCGTTCGTTTCGAGGCTTAGAGCTTACGGCATAATAGCTAATGCCAACCTCCAGCAACTCCTGGTTTCTAGTCACTGGCTATTTGCGATAGCTGTTTGCTATAA